>NZ_JBFBHG010000002.1:0-231450 GCF_040685095.1 Microbacterium sp. NPDC089189 | reverse complement strand
GCGCAGCCGGCGGCCGTGCCCGCCGCTGCGGCCGCACCGGTCGCTCCGGCCGCGGGGGGGCCCCGCGCCCCCCCCCCCACCGGGGCGGGCCCTCTTCTCGTCTGTGCCGGCGGTGGGAGTCGAACCCACACACCCTTTCGAGTAACCGAGTTTGAGTCGGTCGCGTCTGCCATTCCGCCACGCCGGCCGCGGCCGCCGAAACGGCCGGGATCGACCCTATCGCACGCGCGCAGCGGGCCCGCTCCCTGCCCGTCGGGACCGGCTCGGCAGACCCTCTTCCGTGGGGCAGGAAGATCGCCGCGCGCGCCGCGCGGCGGCACCTCCGAAACGCCCGGCTCGCGGTGCCGTAGGATTCAGAGGTGACTGAGCAGGAAGCAACCGCGAATTCGTCGTCCACCCCCCGCCGCGTGGTGGTGGCCGAGGACGAGTCGCTGATCCGTCTCGACATCGTCGAGATCCTCCGCGACAACGGCTTCGACGTCGTCGGCGAGGCCGGCGACGGGGAGACGGCCGTGCAGCTGGCCACCGATCTCCGCCCGGATCTCGTGATCATGGACGTGAAGATGCCTCAGCTCGACGGCATCAGCGCCGCGGAGAAGCTGAACAAGAACCACATCGCCCCCGTCGTCCTGCTCACCGCGTTCAGCCAGAAGGAACTGGTCGAGCGCGCGAGCGAGGCGGGCGCCCTCGCGTACGTCGTCAAGCCGTTCACCCCGAACGACCTGCTGCCCGCGATCGAGATCGCGCTGGCGCGCTACGAGCAGATCATCACGCTCGAAGCCGAGGTCGCCGACATGGTCGAGCGCTTCGAGACCCGCAAGCTCGTCGACCGCGCCAAGGGCCTGCTCAACGAGAAGATGGGCCTCAGCGAGCCCGAGGCCTTCCGCTGGATCCAGAAGGCGTCCATGGACCGCCGTCTGACGATGCAGGACGTGGCCAAGGCCATCATCGAGCAGCTGGCTCCCAAGAAGTGACGTCCGGATGCGGCGCGATGCCGCATCCGACCCGACGCGCCGGTCTCAGTTCGAGGCCGGCGCGTTCTTGATCATGTTGGTGATGCGCACCGTCGAGCACCGACGGCCCTGATCGTCCGACAGCACGATCTCGTGCACCGTGAGCGAGCGGCCGATGTGGATCGGCGTGCAGACCCCCGTCACCCGCCCGCTGACCGCGGAGCGCGTGTGGGTCGCGTTGATGTCGATGCCGACCGCCAGGCGGCCCTCGCCGGCGCGGAAGTTGGCGTGCATCGAGCCGAGCGACTCACCGAGCACGACGTACGCGCCGCCGTGGAAGAGGCCGACCGGCTGGGTGTTGCCCTCGACGGGCATCGATGCGACCGCGCGCTCCTCGGTGAACTCGATCCATTCGAGGCCCATCTTCTCGGCGAGGGCGCCGGTGCCGCGGCGCCGCACCCACTCGAGGCCGTCGATGGTCGAGGACGTGTCGGTCGTCACAGCTCTCCGCTTCGGATCGTGGTGTCCGTCGGGCTGATTAGGCTGGGGGAGTGACGGACTCCGCAAAGCCTACTCTTCTGGTCGTCGACGGCCATTCGCTCGCGTTCCGCGCGTTCTACGCGCTGCCCGTCGACAACTTCACGACGAAAGACGGCCAGCACACGAACGGCGTGTACGGGTTCCTGTCCATGTTCGTGAACCTCTGGAAGGCCGAGCGCCCCACGCACATCGCCGTCGCCTTCGACACCTCCCGCGTCTCGTTCCGCACGCACCAGTACCCCGAGTACAAGGCCACCCGCAGCGAGACCCCGCCCGAGTTCTCCGGCCAGATCCCGCTGCTGCAGGAGTGCCTGCGTGCGATGCAGGTGACGGTGCTCACCAAGGAGGACATCGAGGCCGACGACATCCTGGCGACGCTCGCCGCGCAGGGCGCGGAGGCGGGATTCGACGTGCTGGTCTGCTCGGGTGACCGCGACACCATCCAGCTCGTCACCGACGACGTCACCCTGCTCTACCCGAGCGTGCAGGGCGTCTCGCAGCTCAAGCGCTACACCCCCGAGACCGTGCAGGAGCGCTACGGGGTGCCGCCGGCGCAGTACCCCGAGGTCGCGGCGCTCGTCGGTGAGACCAGCGACAACCTCCCCGGCGTGCCCAAGGTGGGCGAGAAGACGGCGGTCAAGTGGCTGACCCAGTGGGGGTCGCTCGACGAGCTGCTCGCCAACGCCGACAAGGTGACGGGCGTGGTCGGCAACAATCTGCGCGAGCACATCGAGGACGTGCGCCGCAATCGCTCGCTCAACCGCCTGCTGCGCGACGTCGAGCTTCCCGTCGCCCCCGCCGACCTGGCCATCCGTCCGATCGACGCACAAGCCGTCCGCGACATCTTCTCGCGCCTGGAGTTCCGCACGCTCCTGCCGCGGGTGTTCGAGGCGACCGGCACCGACGCGGGCGACCCGGCCGAGGACGCCCTGCCGACGGTGGCGGCCCCCGTTCCCGCCGAGCTCGACGCCGACGCCCTGCGTCGGTGGCTCGACGACGCGGGCGACGACGAGCTCGGCGCGACCGTGACGGTCGCCGGGGGGCTGCCGGAGCGCATCGGCTTCGCGAACGCGGACGCGGCCGTCGAGGCGTCCTGGACGGATGCCGTGGCCGCCGCGGTCGCGCCCCGCTTCGCGTCCGACGCCGCCCTGACGATGACCGACGCGAAGGGGCAGGTCAAGGCCCTCCGGCGCGCGGGTCTGGAGGTCACCGCCCTCGCCTTCGACCCGCTGCTCGCCGGGTGGCTCATCCGCCCGAGCCTTCCCGACAAGAACCTCGCGGACCTCGTCGACCGCTACCTGGGAGAGAAGCTCCCCGAGTCCGACCCCTCGCAGCTCGTCCCCGAGACCGAGGGCGCGACGCCGGGGCAGCTCGCCTGGTACACCCGTCGCGTGACGGCGGCGCTGCGCGACGCCCTCGACGGGAGCCTCGCGGCGGTGCTCACCGACATCGAGCTGCCCACGTTGCGCGCTCTCGCCGATATGGAGATCGCCGGCGTCGCGGTCTCGCACGACACGCTCGCGAGCTTCTCCGGCGAGCTCGCCACCCGCGCCGACGCTCTGGCCGCCGACGCCTACGCGGCGATCGGCCGCGAGGTGAACCTCGGCTCGCCCAAGCAGCTGCAGGACGTCCTGTTCGAGCAGCTGCAGCTCCCCAAGACCCGAAAGACCAAGACCGGGTACTCGACGGATGCGGCGGTGCTCGCGGATCTGCAGGAGTCCAACCCGCACCCCTTCCTCGATCTGCTGCTGCAGCACCGCGAGGCCACCAAGCTGCGTCAGATCATCGAGACGCTCGACGCCGCGATCGGCGACGACGCCCGCATCCACACGACCTACCTGCAGACCGGCTCGCAGACGGGACGCCTGTCGAGCACCGACCCGAATCTGCAGAACATCCCGATCCGCAACGAGGAGAGCCGTCGCATCCGGTCGGCGTTCGAGGTCGGCGCCGGCTACGAGACCCTCCTGACCGCCGACTACTCCCAGATCGAGATGCGCATCATGGCGCACCTCTCCGAGGACCCGGGGCTCATCGAGGCGTTCCGCACCGGCGAGGATCTGCACCGGTTCGTCGGCGCGCGCGTGTTCGGCGTCACCCCGGACGAGGTGACGCCGGCAATGCGCAACAAGGTCAAGGCGATGTCGTACGGCCTCGTGTACGGGCTGTCGGCGTTCGGGCTCTCCAAGCAGCTCCGGATCGAGCAGTCCGAGGCCAAGCAGCTGATGGGCGAGTACTTCACGCGATTCGGTGCGGTGCGCGACTACCTGCGTTCCTCGGTCGAGCAGGCGCGGATCGACGGCTACACCGAGACGATCTTCGGCCGTCGCCGGCCGTTCCCCGACCTCACGAGCCCCAACCGCGTGCTGCGGGAGAACGCCGAGCGTGCGGCGTTGAACGCCCCCATCCAGGGCAGCGCGGCCGACATCATGAAGATCGCGCTCTTCCGCATCCACGACGAGTTCCGGGCACGCTCGCTCACCTCCCGCGTGCTTCTGCAGATCCACGACGAACTGGTCGTCGAGGTGGCGGCCGGGGAGTGGAACACCGTCGAGCAGATCGTGCGCGAGCGGATGGGCGATGCGGCCGAGCTGTCGGTGCCGCTCGACGTGCAGATCGGGCGCGGCGCCAACTGGCACGCCGCCGGCCACTGACCGCGGCGCCCGCTGACGATCTCCGACGCCCGGCGTAGGCTCGGGGATATGACGGACAGCGCACGCACGCCCACCCCGATCGACGCGATCGCCGACGCCTGGATCGACACGGTCGCCGAGCTCTCACCGACGACGGCGACCTACATCGGTCGCTCCGAGTACGACGACCGCTTCGGCGACTATTCGCCCGACGGGGCCGAGCGGGCCGTCGAGGCCGCCCGGACCACGCTGTCCGTGCTGGACGCGGCCACACCCGTCGACGACATCGACCGGATCACCCGCGACGACCTCTCCCGCGAGCTCCGCCTGGACATCGAGCTCCACGACGCGCAGGCATCGCTGCGCGACCTCAACGTCATCGCCTCTCCCGCGCAGGACATCCGTGCGGTGTTCGACCTCATGTCCACCGACTCGGTCGACGATTGGCACGTGGTGGCCCGACGCCTGGGCGCGGTCCCCGCGGCCACCGACGGCTACATCGCTACGCTCCGCGAGGGCATCGCGCGCGGCGTGGTGCCGGCACGACGCCAGGTGACCGAGGTGCTGACGCAGCTCGAGCGGTACACCGCCGACACGGGCTTCTTCGCCACCTTCGCGGCCGATGCCGCCCCGGCCGAGGGTCAGCTCCCCGCCTCGCTCGCCCGGGAGCTCTCCGACCAGGCCGGCGCTGCCCGCGTCGCCTACGACGACCTCGGCCGCTTCCTCGCCGACGAGCTCGCTCCCGCCGCCGTCGAGGACGACGCGGTGGGACGCGAGCTGTACGCGCTCCACTCCCGGCGCTTCCTCGGCGCCGAGATCGACCTCGACGAGACCTACGAGTGGGGTGTCGAGGAGCTCGCGCGCATGGTCGCCGAGCAGGAGTCCATCGCCGATGAGATCCTCCCGGGCGCATCCGTCGAAGAGGCCGTCGCCCACCTCGAGGCCGACCCGTCCCGCAAGCTCCACGGCACGGACGCCCTGCAGCGGTGGATGCAGGAGACCAGCGACCGCGCGGTCGCCGAGCTCGGTCGCACCCACTTCGACATCCCCGAGCCGATCCGCCGGCTGGAGTGCATGATCGCGCCCACCCAGGAGGGCGGGATCTACTACACCGGCCCCACCGACGACTTCTCGCGCCCCGGACGCATGTGGTGGTCGGTGCCCGAGGGCGTCACCGAGTTCGACACGTGGCGCGAGCTCACGACCGTGTACCACGAGGGCGTGCCCGGGCATCACCTGCAGATCGCCCAGGCGGTCTACAACCGGTCGCAGCTGAACTCGTGGCGTCGACTTCTCGCGGGGACGTCGGGTCATGCCGAAGGCTGGGCGCTGTACGCCGAGCGGCTCATGGAGCAGCTCGGGTACCTCGACGATCCGGCCGACCGTCTGGGCATGCTCGACGGTCAGCGCATGCGTGCCGCCCGGGTCGTCCTCGACATCGGCGTGCATCTGCGCAAGCCGCGACCGGACGGCGACGGCGTGTGGGACCACGATTACGCCCTGGCGTTCATGCGACGCAACGTCAACATGTCGGACGCCTTCATCCAGTTCGAGGTGAACCGGTACCTGGGGTGGCCGGGGCAGGCGCCGTCGTACAAGGTCGGGCAGCGCATCTGGGAGCAGATCCGGGACGAGGCGCAGGAGGCTGCGGGTCCCGCGTTCTCGATCAAGGACTTCCACAAGCGGGCGCTCGACGTCGGCGGCGTGGGGCTCGACACGCTGCGCGCCGCACTCCGGGTGTGAGCGCACCGTCGGGAATGCCCACGCCGGCGCCGCTGTTCCATGCACTTGAATGGAAGAGGGTGTCATGACGGTGGAATTCGGGCTGGATACGTTCGGTGACGTGACGGCGGGATCGGACGGCGCGCTGCTCAGCGACGCGCAGACGATCCGCAACGTCGTCGAGCAGGCGGTCGTCGCCGACGAGGTGGGGCTCGCCTTCTTCGGGGTGGGGGAGCACCACCGCGCCGAGTTCGCGGTGTCGAGCCCCGAGATCGTGCTCGCGGCCGCTGCCGCGCGGACGAGCCGCATCCATCTCGGCACGGCTGTGACCGTCCTCTCCTCGGATGACCCGGTGCGCGTCTACGAACGGTTCGCCACGCTCGACGCCGTCTCGAACGGGCGCGCCGAGGTCATCCTCGGACGAGGATCGTTCATCGAGTCGTTCCCGCTGTTCGGCTTCGACCTGGCGGACTACGAGCAGCTGTTCGAGGAGCGCCTCGAGCTGTTCGGCCGCCTCCGCGACGAGCGGCCCGTCACGTGGGAGGGGCGCACCCGCGCCGCCCTGCGCGATGCGGACGTCTTCCCCAAGACCGAGAACGGGTTCCGCGCCTGGGTGGGGGTCGGCGGCTCCCCGGAGTCCGTGGTCCGCGCCGCACAGCACCGGTACGCCCTCATGCTCGCGATCATCGGCGGATCCGCGGCCCGGTTCCGGCCCTTCGTCGATCTCTACCACCGTTCGCTCGCCGCGGTCGGGTCGGAGCGGCTGCCCGTCGGCGTCCACTCCCCGGGGCACATCGCGGACACCGACGAGGAGGCGATGGAGCAGGCGTACCCCGCGATCGAGATCAACCGCAACGCGATCGGTCGCGAGCGGGGCTGGCCGCCCTACAGCCGCGCCCAGTTCCAGCACGACGTCGGACCCGAGGGGGCGATGTACGTCGGCTCGCCCGAGACCGTGGCGCGGAAGCTCGCGGCGACCGTGCGGGTGCTGGATCTCGACAGGTTCGACCTGAAGTACTCCAACGGCACGCTGTCGCACGAGCGGATGCTGCGCTCGATCGAGCTCTACGGCACGCAGGTCGTGCCGCGGGTGCGCGAGCTGCTCGCCGAGTCGGCGGGTTAGGCTCGGACGGGTGAGCACCATCCGTTACGTGGCCATCGGAGACTCCTTCACGGAGGGCGTGGGAGACGAGCGTCCCGACGGCTCCGTCCGCGGGTGGGCCGATCTCGTGGCGGAGGGTTGGGCGCGGTCGTCGGGTGCGGCGATCGAGTACGCCAATCTCGCCATCCGCGGCAAGCTGGTCTGGCCCATCGTCGAGGAGCAGCTCGAGCCCGCCCTCGCGCTGCGTCCCACGCATCTCTCGTTCAACGGCGGCGGCAACGACATGCTGCGTCCGCGGACAGCGATCTCGCACGTCGCGGACGCGTTCAGCCGCGTGCTCGCGCGCTGCGACGAGGAGGGCGTCCGCGTCATCCTGCTGTCGGGCGCGAACCCTTCGCCGCACCTTCCGATGAGCCGCCTGATCCAGCGCCGCGGCGACGAGCTGTCGGCCGAGGTCGTCGCGCGGGTCGAGGATCGACCCGATGTCGTGCGCGCGCTCAACTGGCCCGACACCGAGCTGTCGGCCGCCGCCTACTGGTCCGACGACCGACTGCACATGAACGCGAGGGGGCATCACCGGGTCGCCGCTCGCGTCCTCGACGCACTGGGGGAGACGGTGCCGGAGGGGTGGTGGTCGTTGCCGGCCGGTGCCGCCCGCCGGAGCGGGGGCCTGGCCTACTACCGCCAGCACGTGGGTCCGTGGGTGCAGCGCCGGCTCACCGGGCGTTCGTCCGGCGACGGCCGCGCGGCGAAGTACGGCGCGTGGACCACGGTCGAGCCGCGCGCGTGAAGCTGCGGGCGGCGGCGCCCGCCCCGCGCGTCGCCACGCGTCTCAGAAGCTACCGATGCCCTTGCCGATCGTGACGACGCCGAGCACGAGCAGCAGGACCGCCATGACGGTGGCGTTGTTGTGCACCAGCCACTTCCGCAGCGCTTCGAGGGCGCCGCTGATCTTCGCGGACGCGGCGAGGTAACCGAGCACGGGCACCGCGACCGTCGATGCCGCGAGGACGGTGAAGACGGCGATCGCGATGACCTCGTCGCCGATGCGGAGATCCCCGGACCCCACGGCGACGCCCGCGGCCACCCCCATGAGCAGGTTCTTGGGGTTGAGCGCGGAGAGCACGAACCCGAGCGCCAGGCCCCGGAACGGGGTCATCGAATCGATCGCGGACATCCACTTCGGCAGCGCCGGCTCGGCGTCGCCGCGTGGCCGTGCGCGCCACTGCCGGATGGCGAGGAGCAGCAGCAGCGCTCCCAGCACGAGCTTGATGACCCCGGCGACGGGCTTCGACCCGCCGTCGTCCTCATCCGGCAGGATCGAGGACAGGAGGGTGAACACCACGACGGCGACGACGATCCCGAGCACCCACCCGAGGAGGAAGCCGAGGCTCGTGCCGCGTGCCCGGGGGGAGAGCAGCATGAGGATGGCGGCGATGATGGGGATCGGACTGATCGCGATACCCAGCGCCAGGGGGAGGATCTCTCCGATGACAGCACCCATGGTCAGCTCTTCTCGGTGGTGAGGGCGGCGAGGGCCGCACGGTTCGTGGGGAAGACCGCTTCGTCGGCGAGCAGCGAGAGCGCGCGCAGACGGTCGATGATCTGCTGACGGGGTCGGCTGTACGAGAGCGCGACGGAGTGCTCCGCGAGCCAGGTCTTCAGAGCGGCGAACGATTCCGCGCCGGTGACGTCGATGTCGGTGACGGCTTCCAGGTCGAGCACGACGTGGCGCACCGCGGGCGATGCCGTGACGGCGCGCTTCACGGCGTCGGAGAGAACGGTGCCGTTCGCGAAGAACAGCGGCGCCGCCATCCGGATGACGACGACGCCGGGCGCCGTCGACGTGCCCGGCGGGGCGGGGTTCAGAAGCGACGAGCCGGGCTCGCCGTCGGCGGCGAGCACGTCGATCGCGGGTGTGGACGTGCGCTGCGCGAGATTGATCAGGGCCAGCACGAAGGCGACGACGATGCCGGGGATCGCGCCGATGAGCAGGGTCACCAGGAAGCAGACGGCGCCGATGACGAACTCGAACCGGTCCTGCCGCCAGAGCTGACGGAAGTCCGCGATGCCGAGCAGCGGGAGGATGGCGACGCCCACGATCGCCCCGATCGCCGGGGAGGGGATGTGTTCGAGGAGCCCGGTGCCGAACAGGAGCAGGAGCAAGGTGCCGATGGCGGCGATGAGCGTCGGCAGCTGCGTGCGCGAGCCGGCCTGGTCCATGGCGGCGGTGCGCGACGTCGACGATCCGACGGCGAAGCCGCCCGACGCGCCGGAGGCGATGTTCGCCGCGCCGAAGGCGAGCAGGTCGCGGTTGGGGCTGGTGGCGTACTCCCGCTTCTCGCCGTAGCTGCGGGCGACCAGAAGGCCCTCCGCCATCGTGACCATCGTGAGCGCGATCGCCGACGGGATGAGGGCGAGCCATGTGGACCAGTCGAGGACGGGCCACGTGAGAGCGGGGGGACCCGCGTCGACGGGGCCGAGGACGGCCACGCCCTCCCGCTCGAGGCCGGTGGTGACGACGACGACGGTCGCGACGATCAGGACGATCAGCGCCCAGGGGACCGCGCGCGCCAGGCGGCGCCCGACCAGCAGCACCACGACGGACAGCCCCGCGATGAGCACCGACCAGCCGTTCAGCGTCGGCAGACCCGTGACGAGACCGACGAGCTTGTCGACGAACTCGCCGCCGGAGTCGATCGACACCCCGAGCATCTTCGCGAGCTGGCTGACGAGGATGTCGAGCGCCAGCCCGCCGACGAACCCGACGAGGATCGGCTTGGAGAGGAAGGTGGCGAGGAACCCCAGTTTGAAGACCGCCGCGAGGAGGAAGAGCACCCCCGAGATGACCGCCTGCGCGAGCGCCATCGTCAGGTAGTCGGCGCTGCCCGCGACGGCGAGTCCGCCGATGGATGACGCGACGAGCGCCGCGGCGGCCGCGTCGGGGGAGGCGACCAGCTGGCGCGACGAGACCACGAGCGCGTACACGATGGCCGGCACCACGAGCGCGTACAGCCCCGCGGTGGGCGGGAGACCAGCGATCTGGGCGTAGCCGATGTTCAACGGCACGGCGATCGCCAGCAGCGTCACACCGGCGATGCTCTCGGTCAGGGCGTTGCGCCAGGTCAGGCCCGCCAGAGGCCGGCGCTGCGTCGTGGATGAAGCGGCGATGTCAGACCTCCGGAGGCAGGGTGAGGGGTGGGACCGGGATGTCGGAGGTCACCGTGGCGGCGATGCCCTGCTCGGTCAGAGCCGCGGCGATCCCGGCGACCACGGGCGAGACGACGGCGGGAGCCGCCAACGGATGGTGCCAGAATCGGACCAGGAGCGTCAGCCGCTCCGGCTCCACCGTCTGCACGAGAACGGCGACCGGCTCGCGCGTGTGGACGCCGACGACGGCGTGGACGGCATCCGTGATCGTCGCCGAGAGATCGTCCACGCGGGTGACCGACGCGCGCGCCCTCACCTGGACGTCCGATCGCCTCCGCCCGCGTTCGGAGTGGTTCGACAGCGGGCTCTCGAGCACCTGCGCGTTGGGGACGTGCACGGTGCGGCCGTCCCGGGTCACGATCACGACGCTGCGGCCGTTGAGCTCCCTGACCGTGCCGGTGACGTCGGCGACGGTGATCTCATCGCCCACCTTGATCGGGTGCCTCGACTGCAGCACGACGCCGGCCGCGAAGTTGTGCGAGACACCGCGCAGCGCGAGGACGATGACGGCGACGACGACGATCGCGACGGCGATGAGCGGCTGGATCGACGCGCCCAGGAAGGCGAAGGCCACGCCGACGCCGAGCAGCAGGATCGCGTACTTCACGATCCGCGCGGTGAGGATCGCGGCGCCCTCGGTGATGCCCTGCAGCTTCCGCAGGAGCGCGAGCACCGCCTTCTTGGCGATGACCGCGACGATCCAGGCGACGACGATCGACGCGGCGGCGAGGGCGAGATCCCACCCGCTGACCGACGGGGAGGCGAGGAGATCGCCGAGCTCCGGGGGCACGCTGCTCACGATGACACCGCCTGGATCGCCGGCGTCACGACGACAACAGCGCCGAGACGGCCTTCTGGAGCTGCAGCACCGCGATCACCAGGACGAGTGCGGCGTTGAGCACGCTGGTGTGCGACGCGATCCACGTGCGGACGCGGGCGAGCACCGGCGCGGCGGCTTCCCGACGGACGAGGACCAGGACGACCGGGAGGACGATCGGGAGAACCGAGGCCACCCCGAACGCGATCAGCACCACGGCGTCGGTTGTCGGGGCGAGGGCCGCCAACCGCGTGTCGAGCGCCGCCAGGACGGCGCAGGAGAGGTCGATGGGATTCAAGAGGAAGATGCCCAGCCCCAGCGCGAAGGAACGCGCCGGCGTGAACGTCTCGACGCTCCGCAGCCAGCCGGGGAGCTGCGGAGCGGCTGCCGTCACCTGCGCGGGTGTCTCGGCGGCCGCCATCCGCCTCGCGTGCCGTGTGCCCTTGCGATACACCCACCCCGCGCCCGCCAGGAGGAGAAGGCCGAGCAGAAGCCGCACGAGAGCCACCCAGACCGGCGGTGTGCCGACGTCGTGGAGATCCAGCAGACCGAGCACCCAGAAGGAACCCCCGACCGCCAGTGCCACGGCGGACACCCACCCGGTGAGGAAGGCGATCCCGTTGGCGCGGGCACGCCGGGACAACAGCACCGCCACGAGCGCCATGATCGCCAGGGGACTCATGACGATTCCCAGCGCGAGCGGGAGCAACGAGACGATCAGATCGGCCATGGCGTCCATCCTGAACACGGCGTCGTGCGGAGTCGGCGAAGGGGCTCGGGTCAGGCATCCTGTCGGACCTCGATGATCTCGAGCCCCATGTGGGCGATCCGCTGCAGCAGACCGTGCAGCTCGGTCTGATCGTGCAGAACACCGGTGAGAAGCGTCACCGTGGGGCCGATGGCGACGGCGGTCATCTCGGGGAAGGCGGCGGCGAGGTTGTCGGACCGTGCGTAGGGGAGCCGGATCTCGTAGCGTCTCACCACGCCTCCCTCCTCGTGTGCCGTGAGGCCATTGTGGTCAGCGCTCGCCCGCGGCACCTCACCTACAGCGGGTGACTCCTGAGGGTCACAGCAGGCCGAGGTCGCGAGCGGCGCTGACGGCGGCGCTCCGTTCGGCGACGCCGAGCTTCTGGTAGATCGCCCGGACGTGCGTCTTCACGGTGTTCGAGCTGAGGTGCTGGCGCGCGGCGATCTCCGCCAGCGACTGATGGAGCGGGAGCTCCTGGAGGATGTCGCGCTCACGGTTGGTGAGATGCACGAGGGCGGCGCTATGGACGGCGCCCTCGGATGGAGGGACGCATCGCTCGAGGATGAGCGCCGCGAACGGCTCGAGCGGCCCGAGCCGGCCACGACGGGCGGTGAGGAGTGCGGCGCCCTCGTCACCGCGGGCGCGGAAGGGGCGGATCGTGCCGAATCGCTTCGCGTGCGCCAGGGCTGAGAGGAGCCGACGATCCGCTTCGAGTGCTCGGCCGCGTGCCTCGGCGTGCGTCGCCAGCAGCAGCCACGCGCTGACGGTCGCCCCGGCGTGCCAGGACGGGACCCGCGCACGCGCCGCGGCGAGCAGGCGATCGGACGCGCTCGCGTCGACCGGAGACTCGACGATGAAGCGGGCCAGCCCGATCTCGAGGGCCGCGGCACCGAGGATCGGCTCCGCGACGTCGATCAGGGCGCGCGCGGCGGCCCGGCCATCGCGTTCGACACGGACCTGGCAGAGGCGGAACAGGGCGGCGGCGAGCAGGCGCGGGTACTGGCGGCCGGAGGCTCGGAGGAGCCCCTCGAGCTCGTCGACCGTGTCGCGCGCGCTCCCGGTCTCGTCCAGCGCATCGAGCAGGAGCAGGGATTGGGCGGGGACCCGCAGTCCCAGGGCGCCGTCGACGCCGTCGGTGCGGATGATGCTCTCGAGCGGGTCCGCGGGAAGCGGCAGGCAGCGCTCGTAGCGGCGCCCCGCCGCGATGACGACCGCAGCGTCGCGCACCCGCCCGGGTACCGAGCGGGTCGCGCTCTCGGCGCGCTCGGTCAGCGTGTCCTCGACCAGTGCCGCTTCTTCCCAGGCACCGGCCGCCCGCGCACCGTCGGCCGCCGCCAGCGACACCTGCCAGGACAGCCAGACATAGCCGGCATGGTGGGCGGAATCGGCGACCGCGCGCAGCGTCTCGGTTGCGCCCGCCGTCTCGCCGCGTGTCATCGCGGCGAGACCCTCCGCTCCGGTGCAGAGCAGGTCGACGCCGAAGCACCGCCGGCGTGCCGTCCGACCGGCGTTTGCGGTGAGTGCGGCCAGGTGCTCATCGACCTCGGGCGTCGCCGGCGCGGCCAGGACGTGGAGAGCCGCGAGAAGGGTCCGCCCCATGGGGTCGTCGGTGTGCAGCGCGGCCGCATCCGCCCGCCGGAGGAGGCGATCGACCGCCAGACGATCCGTGAACGGCACGCTGCACAGGAGGAGCGCGGTGCATTCGGTGAGGCCGTGGTCCCGCTCCGGGATCGCGTCCACCGCAGCGAGGACCGGCGCGCTGTGTCCGCTCAGGACGAGATCCACCGCGACAGCGGCCAGGAGCGTGCGCAGGACCTGCGTGTCGCCGGACACGATCGCGTGGCGCAACGCGCGCGCTCCGTCGCCGCGATCCGCGAACCACTGCGCCGCGCGGGCGTGGTCGTGCTGGAAGCGGGGGAGATCGCGATTGCGCGCCTCGGCGCGGAGGAAGTCGACGAGCGCGGGGTGGAAGACGACCTGCTCGTCGGCGATCGTCAGCATCATCAGGCGGCGGGAGAGGTCGACCAGGAGGGCGCCCGCGGCGGGTTCCCCCGCGAGCTCGACGACGAGCGGGAGCGGGACGACACCGGCCACAGCGGCCGTGAGGAGGAGGCGCTGCTCGCGGTCGGAGCACGCGCTCAGCACCTCGGAGGCGAGATAGTCGCTTACGGCGCGGTTGTCGCTGGCGAAGTGCCGCAGCTGAGCCCGCGGATCCGACGAGCGTGCCGCGAGCGGCAACACGAGGGACAGCCCGGTGATCCACCCGCCGGTGCGCCGCATGACGGCGTCGACGTCGTGTTGGTCGAGGACGAGGCCGTGCGAGGCCGCGAGCGCGAGGCATTCCTCCGGCGTGAACGCGAGATCGTCGGAGCGCAGTTCGAGAAGGCGCCCGGTGGCCGCGAGATGGGTGAGGCTGCGTCCGGGGTTGTGGCGTCCCGCGACGACGAGACGCAGATCGTCGCGCGCGAGCAGCGCCTCGAACACGGCGTCGGCGAGATGGCGCGGCGCACGATGGACGTCGTCGATCATGAGGACGCGCTGACCGCCGGGGGCCGCGGGCTCCGCGATGTGGCCCGCTTCCAGCGCGTCTCCGCTGACACGCGTCAGCGCGTGGCCGTCCTGTTCGAGCGTCCGCGCCCAGGCGTCCAGCAGCGTGCTCTTGCCCGTGCCGGCGCCGCTCCACACGACGATCGCGCGCACGTCGGGCCCCGACAGCGCCGACACGATGCGCGTCAGCCGATCGCGCCCCAGCAGATGCGCAGACCCGGCCGCACCGTCCCCCGAGCGCACGTGCATCGATCCTCGGACATCCCCCATGAGCCCCCCGTACACAGATCCGTGACCAGTGCGCTTCGGGTACGCGCAGCCAGGCTATCTCCCGTGCCACCGCGGCACCAGGGCCGCGGTCGTCAGGTCAGGAGCTTGGCCTTGGCGGCGGAGTACTCGGCGTCGTCGATCGCTCCCTGTGCATGGAGCGTGCTCAGCTTCTGCAGTTCGCCGACGATGTCGCGCCCCGGTGACGGCGCCGTCACGCTCTGCTGCTGCAGAGCGGTCTCGATCTCGGCCTGCTCGGCATCCTCTTGGGCGCGGCGCGCGGAGTGGCGCATGATGCCGCCGGAGACCGCGGTCGCGGTTCCGGCGACGACGGCGGTGCGCGCCGCCAGCCCCAACAGGCCCGGTCGGCCGAAACGTCGAATGAGCGGCATCGTCTTCTCCTCAGCTCGTGGCGGCGATGGCGTTGACCACGGCCGCGGGGATCCGGTCGGCGACGACGACGTGGCCACCGGCGGCGTCCGCCGCGCCGACGAGGTTCTTCAGCCACACCGACTCGATCGCCAGCAGGACCGCCGTCTGACCGGCGGGCAGCGCTGCCGCCAGATGCAGGGCATCCTCCTCCGCGGCGAGCCCGGGGGCGCCGAGCATGGTGTCGGCGAGGTCGTCGTCCGCGAGCTCGGCGAAATCCACATCTCCGCTGCGACTGCGCCGGATGATCAGCGCATCGAGGAGACGCACACCCGCGTTGTCCAGCTGCCCGCCGACCGCGGCGAGGACGGCGGGAGCCGCGCTATCGTCGGGGATCACCACGACGACGAACTCGAGGGGTCCGTATTCCTCGGCCATGGGTGCGTCCTCTCCGGGTATCGGGCTGTGGTGTCCACCCTCGTGCGGGCACCGCGGGGGAACATCGCCCGCATGGGGTGATATGCCGGGCTGGGGGCGCGCGGATACTGATCGGACCACGCACCGCATCGGCCTTCCGAGCGACGGCAGGCGCTGTGCACTCGTCGGTCGGCGTTGCCCGTCGACTCCGGAAAGGAACCCCATGGCTGATCTGATCGTCATCTCCTTCGACTCCGAGACCCAGGCCGAAGCGGCCTACAACGAGATCCAGGTGCTCCAGAACGATCTCGTCGTCGAGCTCGCCGGCCTCGCGCTGGTGACCGTCGACGGCGAGGGCAAGACCCATGTGCAGCATCCCGGCGCGGTGGGCAACGTCGGGCTCGGTGCGGCGGGGGGAGCGCTGTTCGGAACACTCATCGGCATCCTCTTCTTCGTCCCCTTCGTCGGGCTGGTCTTCGGCGGGCTGTTCGGAGCGCTGTTCGCGGGCATCGACAAGACCGGTCTGAACGCCGAGTTCCGTGAGCGGGTCAAGAGCTCGGTCACCGCCGGGCGGTCGGCCGTGGTCCTCTACGCCACCAAGCTGACCGAGGACAAGTTCGCCGCGGCGCTCGCGCCGTACGGGGGCACGGTGGTGCAGACGTCGCTGTCGGCCGAGGACGAGAAGGCCCTGATCCACGACCTCGACGCCGGCCCGCGGGGCTGACATGTCCGACCGTCGGCGCTCCCACCTGCCGCTTCCCGACCTCGCCTTCACAGGCACCGTCACCTACGACGCGACGGACCCCGACACCCGGTTTCCGCCGATCCAGCCGGTCCGGCCGCCCGAGGGCGCGCCGAATGTGCTCGTCGTCCTCATCGACGACACCGGGTTCGGCGCATCCAGTGCCTTCGGCGGACCCGTCCACACCCCGACGTTCGAACGCGTCGCGGCTGCGGGCTTGAAGTACACGCGGTTCCACACCACGGCGCTCTGTTCGCCCACGCGCGCGGCGCTGCTGAGCGGGCGCAATCATCACACCGTCGGGATGGGCGGGATCACCGAGATCGCGACGTCGGCGCCCGGGTACAGCTCGGTCCGCCCCAACAGCTGCGCGCCGCTGGCGGAGACCCTCAAGCTGAACGGCTACAACACCGCCCAGTTCGGCAAGTGCCACGAGGTGCCGGTCTGGCAGGCCAGCGCGATCGGCCCTTTCGACGGATGGCCGACACCCGGCAACGGGTTCGAGTACTTCTACGGCTTCATCGGCGGCGAGACGAACCAGTGGTATCCCGCGCTGTACGAGAACACGACGCCCGTCGAGCCATGGGGGACCCCGGAGGAGGGGTACCACTTCATGGGCGACATGACCGACAAGGCCATCGCCTGGACCCGGTCGCAGCAGTCGCTCGCGCCGGACGTCCCGTTCTTCACCTACTTCGCACCGGGGGCGACGCATGCGCCGCACCACGTTCCCGCGGAGTGGGCGGACCGGTACAAGGGCGCCTTCGACCAGGGATGGGATGCGCTGCGCGCCGAGACGTTCGCGCGCCAACTCGAGCTCGGGGTCATCCCGCCCGACGCCGTGCTCACCGAGCGGAGCCCCGGCATCCCCGCGTGGGACGAGATGAGCGACCTCATCAAGCCCGCACTCGCGCGCCAGATGGAGGTGTACGCGGGATTCCTCGCCTACGCGGACCACCACGTGGGTCGTCTTCTCGACGCCTATGAGGAACTCGGCATCCTCGACGACACGCTCGTCTACGTGATCATCGGTGACAACGGCGCCAGCGCCGAAGGGTCGATGCACGGCACGACCAACGAGGGCTTCACGATCAACCACATGAACGACCTCGAGACCGAGCAGTACGTGGCCGACCACATCGCCGACATCGGCACGCCGGCGTCGTACAACCACTACGCCGTGGGCTGGGCCCACGCGATGGACACTCCGTATCAGTGGACCAAGCAGGTGGCGAGTCACTGGGGCGGCACGCGGAACGGCACGATCGTCAGCTGGCCCGGCGGCGGAGTGGAGAAGGGCGGCATCCGACACCAGTTCAGTCACGTGATCGACGTCGCACCGACGGTCCTGGCGGCGGCCGGCATCCCGGAGCCGGAGACGGTGAACGGCGTCACCCAGCGTCCCTACGAGGGCACCGCGATGAACTACACCTTCGACGATGAGCAGGCGGAGGAGCGGCACGTCACCCAGTACTTCGAGATGGTGGGGAACCGCGCGATCTACCATCGCGGGTGGACGGCGGTGGCCAAGCACAAGGATCCCTGGCTCGGCTCCGATCACGGACTCGACGAGGATCGCTGGGAGCTCTACCACGTCGACAAGGACTGGACGCAGTCCACCGACCTCGCCGCCGAGGAGCCGGAGCGCCTCGCTCACCTGCAGCAGCTCTTCCTCATCCAAGCCGCCCGTTTCAACGTCCTGCCCCTCGACATCCGGACGGCAGAGCGGTTCAACCCCGACCTGGCCGGGCGGCCGCAGCTCGTCGTCGGCACGTCCCAGACCTTCTATCCCGGTATGCGGCGATTGAGCGAGAACACGACGATCAACATCAAGAACAAGTCGTGGACGGTCACCGCACGGACGACGATCGGGGAGTCCGGGGCGGAGGGGGTGATCATCGCCCAGGGCGGGGCGTACGGAGGGTGGTCGTTCTACGTCCGAGAGGGCGCGCTCGCGTTCGCCTACAACCTGCTCGGCATCCAGACCGACATCGTCCGGTCGGAGACACTCGTCCCGACGGGATCGCACGAGCTGCGCGCGCATTTCGGCTACGACGGCGGGGGACTCGGCAAGGGCGGCACCGTCACGTTGTTCGTCGACGACACGAAAGTGGGGGAGGGGCGTGTCACGCGCACGATCCCGTTCCAGTTCACCTTCGACGAGACGGTGGATGTGGGCGTCGATCTCGCCTCGCCCGTGTCGCCCGACTACGCGGCGACGGGCAACGCGTTCACGGGGGACATCGGGTGGGTGCGGATCGATCTCGGTGACGACGACCACTCGCACCTCATCGACGACGAGCACCGGCTCGCCGTGGCCATGCTCAAGCAGTGAGTCCCGGCGCCGTGCACGATCCGCTGCCGTCCTGGCGCGACACCCCGACCCGGCCGGCGATCCTCGACTTCGTCGAGGCGATCACCGCCGGGCCCGGCGCTCTCGCCCCGGCCGAGCGCATCGCGGTGTTCGACAACGATGGGACACTCTGGACCGAGAAGCCCATGCCGACGCAGCTGCACTTCATCGTCGAGCAGTGGGCTGCGGCAGCACGCGCCGATCCGGGCCTCGCCCCCGAGCAGCCCTATCGCGCGGCGCTGTCGGGAGATCTGAGCTGGCTCGCCGGTGCGATCGACGCGCACGAGGCCGGCGACGACACCGCCCTCCGCGTCATGATCGCCGCCCTCCTGCGGACGACCGCGGCCATGGGCGTCGAGGACTACCGCCGGACGGTGGAGGACTTCTTCCGCGACGCACGACACCCCGTCCTCCGGCGGCCGTACGCCGGCGTGGTCTATCAGCCCATGGTGGAGCTCCTCGGCTTCCTCGACGCGCGCGGCATCACCTGCTACATCGTCTCCGGCGGCGACAGGGACTTCATGCGGCCCATGACCGAGCACAACTACGGCATCCCGCCGGAACGCGTGATCGGATCCGCCGTCGGTCTCACCTACGACGGGGCACGCAACGACGTGCGGTACGGCACGACGTTCGGCTTCCTGGACGACGGCCCCGAGAAGCCGGTGCGGATCTGGAGCAGGATCGGCCGACGCCCGGTCCTCGCGGTCGGCAACTCGGATGGGGACATCCCGATGCTCCGGTACGTGCAGGCGCATCCGCGATCACTGAGCCTGCTCGTCCATCACGACGACAGCGGGCGCGGCGATGAGTCCTACGACACCGGGGCGCAGGCGGCGCTCGGCCAGGCCGCCCGGGCCGGCTTCACGATCGTCAGCGTCCGCGACGACTGGAACGCCGTCTTCCCGGTCGGAGACTGACTCTCGCGCTCATCGTGCGCACCGGAATCCGATGTGCGTCATGGACGTGTCGTCGGACTGCGGCGAGCGTGCCGCAGGTCGGTAGCGCAGGCAGTACTCGGGGGAGCACAGATGCGACCCGCCCTTCAGCACCCGGCGGGGAGAGGTCTCGGTCACGGGTGCGGCGAGATCGGGGCGATCGCCGCGGTCGGGCGCCCGGGACCCGGGAGGGAGGTGTCGCGCGGCGTAGGGGGAGTCCGTCCACTCCCACACGTTCCCCGTCATGTCGAAGAGACCGAAGCCGTTCGCCGGGAAGGTCGCGACGGGCGACGTGCCGACCCATCCGGCCGCGCCCGTGTTGAGGTAGGGGAAGCGGCCCTGCCAGTGGTTCGCGAGGAGCGCGTCGGGGGCATCGGGCTCGTCGCCCCAGGTGAAGTCGGCACCGTCGAGACCGCCCCGGGCGGCATACTCCCACTCCACCTCCGTCGGAAGGCGCTTCCCGTCCCAGGCGGCGAACGCCTGCGCGTCCCGGTAGGCGACCTGCACCACTGGGTGGTCGAGTATGTCCGAGATGTCGCTGCCCGGGCCGAAGGGCTCACGCCATCGGGCGCCGGGGACCCACGCCCACCACTGTCGCCAGTCCCGCAGGTCCACGGGCCCCTCCGTGGGGGTGAACACCATCGATCCGGGTGCGCGTTCCGCATTGCTCAGCTGTGGGAAGAGACGGGCATCGAGCTCCTCCTCGGCCACGGTGACGTAACCGGTCGCGTCGACGAACGCGGCGAAGCGCCGGTTGGTCACCGGTGCGTCATCGATCGCGAACGGCGCGACGGTGCGCTCGTGCACCGGGCCCTCGTCCGCGTAGAAGGCGCCGGAACCCATCGTGAAGGTGCCGCCGGGGAGCGACACCATGCTCATGACGTCCTCCCGAGCGCGTCGGCGGTCGTCGGGTGCGTTCGTCCCCCGGCGGCGAGTCCGCGGTACCAGTCGGTTCCCTGTGCCGTGCGCGCGGCGGCCTCGGGGAGGGCCGCCAGATGCAGGGTGCGTCCTGTGCCCGCGAGCTCGCGATCCAAGTCGGCGAAGGTGTCGAGCACCGTCGTGGAGGTCTCTTCGATCCGGCTCATGTCCACGACGATACGGCGCGCCTCGGGATGCGCGTCGGCCGCCGCGATCACGGCCTGCTCCGTTCCGAGGACGTTCGCGGTGTACAGCGGGGCGAGGAGGACGACGACGAGCGCCGAGCCGTGGTCTTCGGCGCGGATGCGGGGCTGGTTCAGTGCCCGCAGCACCATCAGGAGCGTCACCACGACCCCGGTCGCGACCGCAGCCAGCAGGCCCGCGGTGAGACCGACGACCGTGACGGCGATCGCGATCCAGAAATCTCCCTTTCTGATGCGCCACAGCCGCGCGATGGCGCGGATGTCGATCAACCCCAGGACGGCGACGAACACGAGGGCCGCCAGCGTCGCCTGCGGCAGGAGCGAGAGGACGGGTCCGAGGAAGAGGCCCACCATCACGGCCAGCGCGACCGTCACGAGCGTCGCGACCTGCGTGCGAGCGCCTGCGTTCTTGTTCACGGCGCTCTGCGAGAAGCCGCCCGCCGCAGGCAGGGCTTGGAAGAACGAGCCCACCAGGTTCGCCGCGGACGTAGCCATCAGCTCCCGGTTGCTGTCGATCGCGGGGTCGCCGGGGTCGCGGATGCCGCGCGCGACCGCCGCCGATTCGAGGAAGGCCATCACGGCGATCGCGAAGGCGCCGGGCAGGAGCGCGGGGATGTGGGCGAACGACGGCAGGTGGGGGAGGGGGAGGCCTTGCCCCACCGCCGGGATGAGGTCGATCCCGACAGCGGCCGACACCCCGAACGCCGAGACGAGGATCCCGCCGGCCACCACGATCAGCGGCGCCGGGATCCTCGGCGCGAACCGCTTCAGCAGCAGCAGCGCCAGCACCGATGCGGCACCGAGGAGCATCGTGCCGAGGTTGGCGCGGGGGATTGCTTCGGCCACGGCGACGAGGGAGCGGATGAATCCGTGCCCGGTCGGCTCGTCCTGTTCGCCCAGGAGCTTCGGCAGCTGACCCACGGCGACCGTGGCGCCGACGCCGACCTGGATGCCGGTGAGGGTGGGGCGGTTGATCACCTCGACCACGGCTCCGAGGACGAACAACCGCGCGACGAGGAGGATCACGCCGACCAGCAGCGTGAGAGTGATCAGATCCGCGGGCACCGCGTCGGCGCCGGTCGCCGCGGCCGACTCCGCCGCCACGGTGGAGGTGACCAGCGTCGTCGCGGTGAGCGTGGCGATCGTCGAGGTCGTCGACACGCTCATGGCGCGCGACCCGCCGAGGAGCGCGTACACCGCCATGGGAACGATGCACGTGTAGAGCCCGGTCTGCACGGGCAGGTTCGCGATGGTGGCGTAAGCCATGGCCTGCGGGATCACGACGGCCCCCGCGGTGATACCGGCCAACACGTCGTGGCGCAGGTTCGACGCCTCGTACGAGCGGAGCGTGGGCGCCAGCCACGGCCACCGGATCCTCCGCCCGCCGCGCGCGTCGGCGTGCGTCATGCCGTCGCGACCTTCTTCGCCATGACGTCGCGCCCCTCGTCTCCCGACAGCCCACGCGGCGCCGGTGAGTCGAGGTTAGGACGGGGGAGGGCGACCGCTCTTCGCCCGAAGGGGGTGAGGTGCGACAGCGGTGCCGCTCACTCGTTCGTCACGTCAGCGGCGCGGAGATGGTTGACTCGACGTGTGGATCTCGAGCGGTGCCGGATGGACGACGTGGCCGCCCTGACGGCCTTCCTGGCCGAGGTCGATCTCACCCTGAGCGGCCTGGATGCGCCGAGCGTCCGGCTGTGGATCGAACGCGACGAGAGCGGCGCGATCGTCGGCAGCGCGGGCTACGAGATCAGCGGCGATGGTCACCATGCGCTCATCCGGAGTGTGGCGGTCAGCCCGTCGCAGCGCTTGCGTGGTCGAGGTCGTGCCCTCGCCGGTTTCGCGCTCGCGCGTGCGGCCGAGGAGGGGGCGAGGAGGGCGTGGCTCTTCAGTCGTCGTTCGGGACCGTTCTGGCAGAGCCTGGGGTTCGAGGCCGCCGACCGTGCCGGGCTCGCCGAGGCGCTGGCGGATACGCATCAGGTGCGCTTGTTCCGGCAGACGGGGCAGCTGAGCCGCGAGGTCGCCTGGACGCGGCCGCTCGTCGTGGCCTGATCCAGGTCGAGCGGCGTTCAGCGCACCGAGAGCGAGAGCTGCGCGAACGGCCCGTCCATCGAGACCGACTCGATGGCGAGGCGGTCAGACCCGAACCGCCGGGGGAGCAGCGGCCGACCGCTGCCGAGCGTCGCGGGCGCGACCGTGACGATGATCCGATCCAACCGTCCGGCATCGGCGAACTGGCCCGCGAGATCCCCGCCGCCGACGATCCACACGTCGCGATCGCCCGCCGCGGCGACGATGTCCGCCCACCGATCGGCGACCGGCCCGTCGACGAGCCGGATGTCGGCGCCCGGGACCTCGGGGAGTGCCCGCGAGGAGAACACGTACGCGGGGCGGTCGCCGTAGGCGTCGCGCCAGCGCTCGGGATGCGCGGTGAGGTCGTCGTGCTCGACGACCCATCGATACGTCGTCGACCCCATCACGAGCACGCCGACCGTGTCGAGGAAACTCTCGAAGGCCGACGCCTGATCGGCATCAGGAACCGCGAAGAGCCACGCGAGCGAGTCGTCCTCATCCGCCAGGTAACCGTCGAGGGTGGCAGCGGTGCAATACACGGCGATCGTCATGGGGAGAGGCTACGACCCGCCGCCGACACCGACCGTCTGAACGGCGGTCGCGTCCATGTGCGGGTTCGCCGCGATGTCAGCCACGGCATCGCGCACGCCGCGCACACGGGGATCCGCACTGTCGGACTCGACCACGGCCCCATCGCGCACCACATCGTCCGAGGCCTTCTTCACCCGAAGTCGATTCGCTTGATGGGTCACGGGCTGACCCGTCACTTCACCACGGGCCACGCCAGAAAGTCCTACTTTGCAGGGTTGGCTCGCAGCCAGTCCAGGACCTGCTGAGCGTGGGTGTTCGGCGGGAAGATCGGGTAGAACACGTGCTCGATGCTTCCGTCTCGTACGACCAGTGTCAGGCGGCGGTACAGCCTCGGCTGGCCGTCAGCACTGAACGTAGGCAGCCCCAGCGCACGCTCGAGCTCGAAGTTCTCGTCCGAGATCATCGCGAACGGCAGACGAAGCCGATCTACGACCTCCGCCTGGTACGCGGTGTCCTGACTGGACAGTCCCCACACCGCCGTGACGCCTTCGGCGTGGAGATCGTCGTAGTGGTCGCGGAAGTCGCAGGCCTCGCTTGTGCATCCTCGGGCACCGGGGATGGAGTCCCATCCATCTGGCAGGTCTGCGTCCGGCCGCCCGGTCAGTGGATAGAGGTAGATCACCGTTCGGCCCACATCGAGCTGTGAAAGCTGGACACGACGCCCATCGCTCGTGGGCAGGGAAAGCTCGGGCAGGACTACGCCCGGAAGATGCGCAGCAGCACCGTCGTCCGTAGGCACCGGGAGATTGTCGGGGAGTCTTGTGTGATCGGTCATCGTCTTCTCTTTCGTGAATGTGCGAGAGGCGCTCTTCTCAAGCCGGTCGATCAGACGGGCACGGCGCTCCTGGAGGACTCCGATGGCGCGGTCGATCTCTGCGATGTTGTCGCGGTACGCGACGAGCGAGGACACGCAGTCGTCGCCGTGCTCGTGGCCCTGCGCGATGCAGTCGACGAACGGCATCGCATCACGGATCGCGATGCCGGTAGCTGCGAGGTCTCGAATCTCCGCGACCAACCGAAGATGGCCCTCGTCGTAGTCTCGGTACCCGTTGGACAGTCGTCGTGGCTCTAGCAGTCCGAGCCCTTCGTAGTACCGGAGCGCCTTCGTCGTCACTCCGGTGCGACGCGCCACCTCACTGATCTGCATATGGATCCTCCGCGTCAGAACGTAAGCCTTGCCCCAGAGGGCAAGGTCAAGTCGGTCGGTCCAGCATCTCAGTAAGAAGCGCCCCCATGAACGCGGTCATGGACGCTGACGCCAACGAGATCGTCATGGGGAGAGGCTACGACCCGCCACCGACATCACCCTCGCGATCATCGATCTGACATAATGTGCATTATCGGCATGTTCGCAGCGCCGCTACCGCCGGTCACAATCGAGTGACTTAATCGCGGTTTCGCGCATGGTGTCGCTTGACGCGGTTGCGATTCCCGCACCCCGCGGCGGTACACCAGATGCGGTTGTGGCGTGGCGAGGTGTCGAGATAGACCCAGCCGCACGCGTCGTCGCCGCACTGGCGTGCAGCGCGGAGGTCGGAGGTCAGCAGGTCGTGAGCAAGGAAGGCGATCGACGCACGCGGTCCGGTTGCGTCGGCGGGCGGATGCCAGTGCCACCGGTTGTCGCCGAGCTGCAGGCTCGAGCGGTTGAGGGCGTCGACGTGCTCGCGGGCGATGAGAGCCACGGCGTCCGGAGACTCGTCGAAGACCGCCTCGTAGACGGCTTCGCGGAGCGCGATGATCGCTACATGCTCCGCCGCGGTCGTCTCGGGCGTCGAGGAGGCGAGGGCGCGGAGGGCGTCGGGATCGGCGAGCAAGGCGATCTCGGCGCACCAGTCGAGCACCGCGCCGAAGTCCGGCAGCGTATCGATCGCGCGGGCATCGTCGAGTCGCCAGTGCACCGTGTCGACCAGGTCGAGGGCTGGGTGGCCCGCGACTCGCGGATAGGTCGTCGTGCCCATACTCGACAGTCTAATGCGAGCTGATCCGTTGACGCATTACAACGTGGAACGACATAGTTAACGTATGATCGAGCAATCACGCGTTAGCTCACGGTTGAGCCGCGACTTCGACCGATTCTGGCTGGCGCACGCGACCTCGGCAGTGGGCAGCCAGGTCGGCGATCTTGCCGTGCCCCTGCTGGCGGTCGTCGTTCTGCACGCGACGGCAGTGGAGGCCGGGCTCGTCGGAGTCGCCCGCTGGCTGCCGTTCCTTCTGCTCGCCCTTCCCCTCGGCGTCGTCGTGGACCGTTGCCGGCGGCGCCCCGTCCTCATTGTCGCGGACATCACGCGCGCGGCCCTCATCGTCGCTCTCGTCGCCGTCGCCGTGACCGGCGTGTTGACCTTCCCCGCCCTGTTGGGTCTCGTCTTCGTCATCGGAGCCTTCACCGTCGCCTTCGAGGTGGCGTACCAATCGTTCCTGCCCACGGTCGCCGCGCGGAACGAGCTCGAGAGAGCCAATGGGCGGCTGCAGGCGACGGCCTCCGCGGCTCAGGTCGGAGGGCCGGGTCTGGGTGGATGGCTGGTGCAGACCCTCACCGCCCCCTGGGCCTTGCTCTCGCAAGCCGTAACCTACGCGATCTCGGCTGTCGCGCTCCTCGACATTCGGTCCCGGGAACCGGACCATCCCCGCGTGCGCCGCGGCGCGGTCGCGGAGCTGCGGGAAGGCCTGCGGTACGTGCGTCGCGACCGCTACCTGGTCTCGCTCGTGGGCTTCTCGGCAATCTACAATCTCTTCGCTCAGTGGATCACGGTGCTGCTCCTCGTGCACGCCGTGCGCGAGCTCGGACTGACGGCAGGACATCTCGGCCTCATCTTCAGCCTCGGCGCGATGGGAGCCGTCGTCGGCGCTGCTGCCGCCCCCGCGAGCGTGCGGCGCTTCGGCGTCGGACCGGTCCTCATCGCCTGCGCCGGAGCAGAGAGCCTCGTGCTCGCGGCCATTCCCTTCGCGGAGGTCGCGTGGTCGACCCCCGTGATCGTCGCCGCGCTCGTGGGCGTGTTCGCCGTCAACGGCGCCGGCACCTCACTCTCGAGCGTCGTGGCCTTGACCTTGCGCCAGGTGCGAACGCCCGATCACCTCCTCGGGCGAGTCAACGCGACCATGCGATGGATCTCGTACGGAGTGGTCGCCATCGGCGCAGGCCTCGGCGGTCTTGCGGGCGAGGCGTGGGGCACGCGCACCGGCATCGCCGTGGGGTGCGCGGGCGTGTCGCTCACCCTGGTCTGGGTAACGGCCTCTCCCCTGCGCACCGTGCGCGACACCGCTAGTCTCGCGCTGACATAGCCATCCCTTATCGGCCGACGCGCGACGCGCCGAGAGGGGTCACGGGCCGATATACGCGGCCAGGTGCTGGCCGGTCAGCGTGGATCGGTCTGCGACGAGATCCGACGGCGTTCCCTCGAAGACGATGCGGCCACCGTCGTGCCCGGCGCCCGGCCCGAGATCGATGATCCAGTCGGCGTGCGCCATGACGGCCTGATGATGTTCGATGACGATCACCGACGTCCCCGCATCCACGAGCCGATCCAGCAGCTGCAGAAGCTGCGCGACGTCGGCGAGGTGCAGCCCGGTCGTCGGCTCGTCCAGCACGAGGACGCGACCCTTCTCCGCCATGTGCGTCGCCAACTTGAGTCGCTGACGCTCACCTCCGGAGAGCGTCGTGAGCGGCTGCCCGATCGTGAGGTAGCCGAGTCCCACATCCACGAGACGGCGCAGGATCGCGTGGGCTGCCGGGATGCGGGCGTCTCCGTCGGCGAAGAAGCGCTCAGCCTCCGCCACGGGCATCGACAGCACCTCGCTGATGTCCTTGCCGCCGAGGGTGTACTCGAGCACATCCGCCGAGAAGCGGCGACCCTCGCAGACCTCGCACGGCGTCGACACGCCCGCCATGATCCCGAGATCGGTGTAGACGACACCGGCACCGTTGCAGTTCGGGCAGGCTCCCGCGGAGTTGGCGCTGAAGAGTGCGGGCTTGACGCCGTTGGCCTTCGCGAAGGCCTTGCGGATCGGCTCGAGCAGTCCGGTGTAGGTCGCGGGGTTGCTCCGGCGAGAGCCCCGGATCGCGGTCTGATCCACCGAGACCACCTCGGCATCGGCGGGCAGCGAGCCGTGGACGAGCGAGCTCTTACCCGAGCCGGCGACGCCGGTCAGCACGACGAGGACGCCCAGCGGGATGTCGACGTCGACGTCTGCGAGGTTGTTGGCGGTCGCGCCGCGCACCTCGAGGGCGCCCGTGGCGGTGCGAACCGCGTCCTTCAGGACCGTCTTGTCACCGAGGTGGCGCCCCGTCAGGGTGTCGCTCTCGCGCAGGCCGGCGACACTCCCCTGGAAGCTGATCTCGCCGCCCGCGCTGCCGGCGCGGGGCCCGAGGTCAACGACATGGTCGGCGATCGCGATCGTCTCGGGCTTGTGCTCGACGACCAGGACGGTGTTGCCCTTGTCGCGCAGCTGCAGGAGCAGTGCGTTCATCCGTTCGATGTCGTGCGGATGAAGACCCACCGTCGGCTCGTCGAAGACGTAGGTGACGTCGGTGAGAGACGACCCGAGGTGCCGGATCATCTTCGTACGCTGCGCCTCTCCCCCGGACAGCGTGCCGGCGGGTCGGTCGAGAGAGAGATAACCCAGCCCGATGTCGACGAACGAGTCGAGGGTCTCGCCGAGGCCGGCGAGCAGCGGCGCGGCGGACGCGCGGTCGATGCCGCGTACCCACCGCGCGAGGTCGCTGATCTGCATCGCGCAGGCGTCCGCGATGCTGACGCCCTCGATCGTCGAGGTCCGCGCGGCCTCGTTGAGCCGTGTCCCGCCGCACTCGGGGCAGACCGTGTAGGCGACGGCGCGGTCGACGAAGGCGCGGATGTGGGGCTGCATCGCCTCGCGATCCTTGCTGAGGAACGACTTCTGCACCCGGGGCACGAGCCCTTCGTACGTGATGTTGATGCCCGAGACCTTCACCTTGACGGGCTCGCGGTACAACAGGTCCTCCCGCTGCTGCGCCGTGAGCTCGCGCACCGGCACATCACCCGGGACGAACCCCGACTCGGCGTACATGCGGACCGCCCAGCCGTCGGCCGTGAAGCCCGGGACCGTGATGGCGCCGTCGTTCAGCGACAGCGACTCGTCGAGGAGCTGGCTCAGATCGATGTCGGTGACCGAGCCCATCCCCTCGCAGCGCGGGCACATCCCGCCGAGAACCGTGAACGAGCGTGCCTCGGGAGCCGCGGAGGCCCCGGCGCGCTCCACCGTGATGGCCCCGGATCCCGTGGCGCTCGCGACGTTGAACGAGTAGGCCTGGGGGCTTCCCAGCCGCGGCTGCGCGAACCGGCTGAAGAGGATCCGCAGCATCGCGTTGACGTCGGTGGCGGTGCCGACCGTCGAGCGGCTGTTGGCGCCCATCCGCTCCTGATCCACGATGATCGCCGTCGTGAGGCCTTCCAGCCGATCCACGTCCGGCCGGCCGAGCGAGGGCATGAACCCCTGCACGAACGCGCTGTAGGTCTCGTTGATCATGCGCTGCGACTCGGCGGCGATGGTGCCGAACACGAGCGAGCTCTTGCCCGACCCCGAGACGCCGGTGAACACGGTCAACCGGCGTTTGGGGATCTCGAGCGAGACGTCCTTCAGGTTGTTCTCGCGCGCGCCCTCGACACGGATGACATCGTGCTGATCGGCGGGGTGCTCGTGCGGTGCGTCCCTCATCCGGCTCAGCGTACTTCGTCGACGCGCGGCAGGTTGGCGAGGAACTCGCGCGTCGCCCGGTCTTCTACGCTGGGATGATGCTCGAGAGTCTGACCGGATTCGCCGTGGTCGGCGTCGCGATCCTCGTCGGCTACATCCTCGGCCGCATCGATCTGCTCGGGCCCCACGCCCGTCACGTGCTCAGCAGGCTGACGTTCTACGTCCTCTCCCCCTTCCTCCTGTTCGCCGTGCTGAGCCAGGCCGACGTGACCACGCTGTTCTCGGCACTGCTGCCCGTCTCGGCGGTCGCGGCAGCGGCCGTGATCCTCCTGCAGGCCGTGCTGTCGCGGTTCGTCTGGCGACGCGGAGTGGGTGACACGGTCATCGCCGCGCTCTCGGCCGGGCAGGTCAACTCCAACAACATCGGCATCCCGCTCTCGCTCTACCTGCTGGGCAGCGCGGCGTTCCCGGCGCCCGTCATCCTGCTGCAGCTTCTGATCTTCACCCCGATCGCGCTGGCGATCCTGGATGCGGCGACGTCGGGTTCCCGCTCCTTCGGCCGCATCCTGGTGCGCACCGTCACGAACCCCATCGTCGTCGGCTCCGTCCTCGGAACCCTCGCCTCGCTCGCTCCCTTCGAGCTGCCGCCGCTCGTGGTCGCACCGATCGACCTGATCGCCAACGCCTGCGTGCCGGTGCTGCTCATCAGCTACGGCATCTCGCTGCACGGCCAGCGCGTCCTCGGTGAGCGCGCGCATCGGGGCGAAGTCATCGTGGCGAGCGCCCTCAAGCTCGTGGTCATGCCGGTGGTCGCATGGGGTGTGGCGACGCTCTTCGGGCTCTCCCCCGCCGACGTCCTGGTCGTCACCGTGCTCGCGGCACTCCCGACGGCGCAGAACGTCTTCAACTACGCGCAGCGCTACGGCGTCGGCGAGGTGGTGGCGCGGGACACCGTCTTCGTCACGACGGTGGGCTGCGTCCCCATCCTGCTGGCGATCGTCCTCATCGGGTGAAATCGGGCGTCACCCTCCCCCGCGATGCCGGAAGTCGCGCTACGGTGAGGGCGAACCCTCCCAGGTTTCTCACAGAGAGAGCAGCACATGTCCGAAACCCTCAGCTCTGACGGCAAGTCCGTCGTCAACGGCATCCGTACCGCCTTCGGCATCGGCGGCGTCGTCGCGCTCATCGTCGGCATCCTGATCCTGGTCTGGCCGCTCAAGACGGCCGCCGTCGGCACCGCGATCATCGCGATCTACGCCATCGCCTCCGGCCTCGTCTACGCCGGCATCGGCATCTTCTCGAAGACGCTCAGCGGCTGGGCGCGCGTGGGCCACATCGTGCTCGGCGTGCTGTTCGTCGTCGCCGGCATCGTCGCGCTCACGAACCTCGGCGACACCACGGTGTTCCTCGCGATCTTCGTCGGCGTCTTCATCGGCATCACCTGGATCGTCGAGGGCGTCGTGGCGCTCACGACGCTGGGCGCGGCCGGTTCGAAGGGTTGGACCGTGTTCTATGCGATCGTCAGCCTGATCGCCGGTGTGCTGCTGCTCTTCTCGCCGCTGTACGTCGCGCTGCTGTGGCTGTTCGTCGGCGTCTCGCTCGTGGTGCTCGGCATCGTGCAGATCGTCCGTGCCTTCACCTTCGGCAAGGGCGTCTGACACCTCCGCCGTACGAGGAAGGGCCCCGGATCCAGCGATCCGGGGCCCTTCCTCGTACGCGGGTGTCAGCCCGCGAGGAACGAGGACGTGTCGCCCACGAGACGCGTGTTGTCGGCCGGAACAGGATCGACGCCGGCCCGTGCCACCTCGGCGGCGAACTCGGCGACGTTGTAGAGCTTGCCGGCGTCCTCCCGGCGCAGCGCGATCGCCCCGGGGTTGGCGCGCTCCAGCAGGGTCGCGGTGATCGTGCCCTCGATCATGTCCCCCGACACGACGACCAGATCGACACCGCGCTCGGCGAGGGCCGGGATGCGCTCCCGCAGGGCGTCCTCGCCCGCACGCTTGGACAGCGCGACGGGCTCGTACTCCGCCATCGTCGCGGTGGTGCGGATGAAGTGGGCCTGGTGGCTCGTGACGAACACGACCCGCGAGCCCTCGTGCAGGAGCGACGAGGCCGACTCGAGCACGTTCACCTGGGCGTCGCGGTTCAGCGCGAGCGCGTAATCGGCGGCCATGCCGCTCTCCATGCCGCCGGAGGCGTTCAGCACGAGGATGTCGAGGCCGCCGAACGTGCGCTCCACCTCGTCGAACATCGCGCGGACGGAGGCGGGATCGGTCAGATCCGCACCGATCACCAGCGCCTCCACACCGAGTCCGCGCAGCTCCGTCGCCAGCTTCTCGGCGCGAGGCGCCTTGTTGCGGAAGTTGATGACGACGTTCGCACCGGCCTGGGCGAAGTAGCGCACCGTGTCGGCACCGATGCCGCGGGAGGACCCGGTGACGAGGGCGGTCTTCCCCGCCAGGCTGCCGGGTTCGAGGGGGGTGAGGGTTTCGGGCACAGGTACTCCAGATGTCAGCGGGCGAGCATCATCGCGTCGGAATCGAGCGTCACGATGCCCTCCGACCCTACCAATCCCGCTCCCCCATCCACCCCGGTACGGTGGGCGGAGGAGGCAGTCGTGACACACCCATACCTGCAGGACGCCCGGCACCCGAGGGTTCTCGCGCACCGCGGCCTGATGCCCGCCGGCAGCTCTCACATCGCCGAGAACTCGTTCGCGGCCGTCGCCGAGGCGCAGGCCGCCGGCGCCGAGTTCATCGAGTCGGACTGCCACCTCACGCGCGACGGCGAGGTCGTCCTCTTCCACGACGAGGACCTGTCGCGCGTCGCCGGCGACCCGCGTCTCGTGCGTGACGTCACGCTCGCCGAGCTCGAAGCCCTGATGGCCGACCGCGGTGGTGTGATCTCGCTGCGCCAGGCGTTCGAGGCGTTCCCGCTCACCCGCTTCAACATCGACATCAAGGCCGAGGATGCGGCGGCGCCCGCCGGCATGATCCTCGCGGACTATGCGGAACGCGCGCTCGTCTCGAGCTTCTCCGACCGCCGCCGACTGCGCGCCCTCGCCGTCGCGGCGGGCAAACGGCCGGAGCTGCTGCCGGCTACCTCGCCCGGCAGCGGCCGCCTGGCCCGCGTCCTCGCCGCCGTGGCATCCGGCTCCCGGCCGCTCATCGCCCGCGCCCTGCACGGCCTGGATGCGCTGCAGATCCCCGAACGGCAGGGCCCCCTCCCCGTGCTCACCCGCCGCCTCCTGGCGGCCGCGCATGCGCACGGTGTGGAGGTGCACGTCTGGACGATCAACGATCCGGACGACATGCGCAGACTCCTCGCCCGCGGCGTCGACGGCATCGTCACCGACCGTGCGGATGTGGCGCTGAAGCTCATTACCCGCGAAAGCTGAAAATCAGCTGTGAGTCGAAGCCCGAATGCGGTGCTTCGGATGATCCTCTCAAGTCCGCACGTTATACCGGACAAGCACCACGCGATGAGAGGACCACAAAATGGCAGACCGCAGTCTTCGCGGCATCCGACTCGGCGCCCAGAGCTTACAGAGCGAAGAGGGCGTCGTTTTTCATGACCGCACGCAGCACTCTTACGTCTGCAGCACCTGCAGCAAAGAGACCACGCTGACGTTCGCGGCCGACGCTGAGCCGCCCCAGACCTGGGAATGCCGCGCCTGCGGCGGAGAGGCCGCACTCCGTGTCGGTGACACGACCGTCGTCATCGACCACAGTGACGAGAAGGCCGCTCGCACCCACTGGGACATGCTGCTCGAGCGTCGTTCGATTCCCGAGCTGGAGGAGCTCCTCGAAGAGCGCCTCGCCTTCATCCGCGCGCGTCGCGGAGCCGGCGAGACCGCCAAGAAGAGCGCCTGACCGCTAGCCACTTACGGCGCCGTCCCCTCACGGGGTCGGCGCCGTTCTGTGTCACACCCGACGGCGGCGCCACGACAGGAGACCGGCGGCCCCGAGCGCGGCCAGGCTCCCGAACGCCAGCAGCGCGTGGATGGCGGGCCCCAGCGCGATGGCCGGCGTGACGCCCGTGTGCAGGGGGACGTCGGTGAGCATCGCGCCGGCGACGTCCGCCGGCAGCGCATCGATCACACCGCCGTCCGCGGCGATGACCTGGCTCGTGCCCACGGTGGAGATGTTGACGACGGCACGCCCCGTCTCGATCGCCCGCACCCGGGCGAACGCCAGCTGCTGCAGGTTCTCGTCGGTCCCGCGGAAGTCCGCGTTGTTCGTCTGGAACATGAAGACCTGGGCGCCGTCGTCGATCCCGGCCCAGATGACGTCGTCGTAGATCACGTCGAAGCAGATGGCCAAGCCGATGGGCACATCGTCGACCGTGATGACCGGCGCAGCGGTTCCCGGCGTGTACTCGCGCTGGATCATGCCGATCAGGTCGGGAGCCAGCATCTCGAACACGCGGCGATCGGGCACGTACTCGCCGAACGGCACGGGATGGATCTTGTCGTAGGACTGCGTCGCGCCCAGGCCCGCCTCCCACAGCAGCGACGTGTTGAAGTAGCGGTCGCCGCGGGCGGTCGCCGCGTTCACGAGCAGCGGCGCGTCGAGCCGCTCCGCGAGACGGTCGAGGATCGCGGCCGTCGCGGGGTTGTTCGTCGGGTCGGAGTCGATCCCGCCCTCCGGCCACAGCAGCAGGTCGACGTCCTCGTCGAGCACCGGAGCGGTGGCGGAGCGCTGAGCGCTGAGGACCGAGTTCGCGCCGCGCTCGTCGAAGTATCCCGCCGGGCCGTTGCCCTGCACGGCGGCGACCCGCATGGATCCCGCGGACGCGGTGGGGAACGCCGGCACGAGCAGGAGGAGGGCGAGGGCGCCGACGGGGACCGCCAGCATCCACCGCGTGCGCAGCGACCCGAGGCGCAGGAACTCGACGACCATGGCGCACACGAGGACGACGACGAACCCGACGCCCGACATCCCCACCCACGACAGCAGCTCGGCGAGGGGCCCCGACACCTGCGTCACCCCGATGCGACCCCACGGGAACCCGCCATACGGGAAGGTGCCGATCCACTGCTCACGGAGCACCCAGAGGCCCGCGACCACCGCGGGCAGCAGCAGGAGGCGCGCCCAACGGCCGGGGGCCGCGGCGGGCACCCAGCGGTACGCCCGGGCGATCAGGATGGCGGCCACGCCGGTGAGGAGCGCTTCGAGGAAGGACAGCGCCAGCCACGGCACGGGACCGAGGTAGCGCGCGGTGAACGAGACGTTCACGAGGAAGAAGGCGGCCCCGAAGACCGAGCCCACGAGGAGCGCACCGCTCCATCGGCGGCCGATGAGCGAGACGAGCGCGAGCGGCACGGCCACGAACGGCGCGAACCACCAGCCCAGAGCGGGGAACGCGGTGGTGAAGACGAGTCCCGCGAACGCGGAGACGATCACCGCCGCCCAGAGCGGAAGGGGCGCAGCGGAGGACCCCCAGACCCGACGCGCCATCTCAGGCTGCCGCGTAGGCGACGATGCCGCGCCGGACCGCGTCGAGCGCGGTACGGGCGGTGGCGGCGACCGGGGCGTCCGCGACGAGCGAGAGCTGGTCGAGGAGGTCGATGGTCTGCTTGGTCCAGCGCACGAAGTCTCCTGCTGCCATGTCGGCCTCGCTGAGCACCTGATCGAGGCTCGCGCCCCGCGCCCACGAGTACATCGCCTGCGACAGCCCGGGTGCCGGTGGCTCCGAGCCCGGCAGGCGGTTCTCGCGTTCGAGGTCGTCCAGCCGCTGCCAGAGATCCTCGGTGCGGCTGAGTGCCTCGCGGAACGCTCCGCGGGGCAGGCCCCGCTCCCCCATCCCCGACTCGTCGCGGCGCGGTTCGTACACGAGCGCGCAGACCAGGGCGGCGAGTCCGGGCGCGTCCAACCGTTCCCAGATCTTGCTGCGCAGGGACTCGGCGACCAGGAGGTCGCGTTCGCCGTAGATGCGACGCATCGTCCGACCGGCCTCGGTGAGCACCGTCTCGTCCTCGCTCATGCGCACGTAGTCGAGGGCCGTCAGCACCTGGACCACGCGATCGAACACGCGTGCCACGGTGCCGGTGCGGGTGGAGATCTGCGATCGCATCCGATCGGCCTTGGTGCGCAGCTTCGTGTAGCGCTCCACCCAGCGGGCATGGGAGTCGCGTTCCGGGCAGGACTGACAGGGGTGCCGCTGCAGTGCGCGCCGCTTCTCCTGCATCTCGCGCTGACGTCGATCCCGCGTGGCACGGGACGCATTCGCGTCCTTGCGATTGAGCTTCTCGAGTTCCGCGAGCTCGCGGCGGATCTCCGCGTACTCCAGGAAGTCGCCGCGGTCGCACGTCATCGCCTCGCGGTATCCGGCGAGGGACTCCTCGGCGGCGCGCACCTCGCGCGCGAGCCCGACGACCGAGCGGTCGGCCTGGAACTGCGCGAAGGACGACTCGAGGATCTCGCGGGCGCGCGGGCGCCCGAACTGGTCGATGAGGTTGACCGCCATGTTGTAGGTCGGACGGAAGCTGGAGTTCAGCGGGTACGTGCGCCGGGATGCGAGCGCCGCGACCGCCTGCGGGTCCATGCTCTCGGTCCACTGCACCACGGCGTGACCTTCGACGTCGATTCCGCGGCGGCCCGCGCGTCCGGTGAGCTGGGTGTACTCCCCCGACGTGATGGCCACCCGCGCCTCGCCGTTGAACTTCTCCAGCTTCTCGAGCACCACCGTCCGGGCCGGCATGTTGATGCCGAGGGCCAGAGTCTCGGTCGCGAACACGACCTTCACGAGCTTGCGTCGGAAGAGCTCCTCGACGATCTCCTTGAACGCCGGCAGAAGGCCCGCGTGATGGGCGGCGACTCCGCGCTCTAGGTTCTCGCGCCACTCCCAGAACCCGAGGACCGCCAGGTCGGGTTCGGGCAGCGCGCGCGTGCGCTCCTCCACGATCTCGCGGATGAGGCGACGTTCGTCGGCGTTGGTCAGCCGCAGCCCGGAGCGGCGCACCTGCTGCACGGCCGCGTCGCAGCCGACGCGACTGAAGATGAAGAAGATGGCCGGCAGGAGATTCGCGCGATCGAGGAGATCGACCACGTGAGGGCGATCGATGCGTTCGATGCGCCGGGCATGGGACGGCCGCACCGGACGCGCGGTGTGATGCGGCTTGCGCTTGCCGTCGTCGCGTCGGGACTGCATCGCGCGGCGGTTCTGCTCGTAGGTGCCCGCCGATCCGGAACGGATCCGCATCAGCTCCTGGTTGACCTGCGCCGTGGCCACACCGGCGCGATCATCGAACAGCGGCAGCAGATCGCCGCGCACCAGCACGTGTTGCTCGAGCGGCACCGGTCGTGTCTCCGACACGATGATGTCGGTGTCACCGCGCACCGTGTCGAGCCAATCGCCGAACTCCTCGGCGTTCGACACGGTCGCCGACAGCGACACCAGCGACACCTGCGAGGGCAGGTGGATGATGACTTCCTCCCACACGGCGCCGCGGAAGCGATCCGCGAGGTAGTGCACCTCATCCATCACCACGTACCGCAGGTCGCGGAGCGCCGACGACGACGCGTACAGCATGTTGCGCAGCACCTCGGTCGTCATCACCACGATGCGGGCGTTGGCGTTGATGTTGGTGTCGCCGGTCAGCAGTCCGACGTTCTCGGGGCCGTAGACCTCGCCGAGCTCGCGGAACTTCTGGTTGGAGAGCGCCTTCATCGGCGTCGTGTAGAACGCCTTGTCCCGCGAGGTCTGCATCGCGAGGTGGATCGCGAACTCGCCGACGATCGTCTTGCCCGCGCCGGTGGGCGCCGCCACGAGCACGCTGCGCCCCTCCTCCAGCGACTCGCAGCCCTCGATCTGGAACGGATCCAGCGTGAAGGCCTGCAGAGCCGCGAAGGCGGCGGTCTGCGGATGCTGCTGGCGGCGTGTGGCGCGCGCGAACCTCTCGGCCGGTCCGGGTTCGCTCACGCGCCGGTCTCTTCGAGCAGGGCGGCCTCTCGCTTGCGGCGGCGGCGGTCGAAGAGCAGCGACAGGCCGGCGGCGGCGAAGAACAGCACGATCAGGATCCCGCCGAGCAGCAGCATGCTGATCACGTCCGCGGCGGGCGTGGCGATGGCGGCGAAGATCGTCGCGGCCAGCACGGCGATGCGCCAGCCCTTGAGGATCGCCATCCCCGTCATGATGCCGGCGAGGTTCAGCGCGACGAGGAAGACGGGCAGCACGAACGAGACGCCCATGACGATCAGCAGCTTGAACACGAAGTCGTAGTACTCGGTCGCCGCGTAGAAGTTCACACCGCCCTCGGGGGTGAACGACCACATCACCTCGATGACGTGCGGCATGACGAGGATGCCCATGTAGCACCCGGCGAAGAACAGCGGGATCGCGGCGGCCACGAAGCCGACGGTGTACCGAACCTCTTTGCGCGTCAGGCCGGGCATCACGAACGCCCAGATCTGCCAGAGCCAGACCGGCGCCGAGAGGAAGATGCCGATCGAGAAGGCGATCCGCATCCGCATGTCGAACGGGCCGGTCACGGTGCCGAAGTTGATGGCGGAGAAGTCGTCGCCGCGCTTCTCCGCGATGATGCGGATGGGCTGCTGCAGCCACTCGATCACAGGGCCGCTGATGATGAAGCCGACGATCATGGCCACGACGAGGGCGATCGCCGCGATCATGAGCCGCTTGCGCAACTCGATGAGGTGCTGCCCCAGCGACATCCTCTTCTCGCGACGGGGCTTCTCAGGCTCCTCGACGCGCGGGAGTCCTGTGGTCACGTGGGTCAGTCTTTCGTGTCGGGCACTCCGCCCGACGCCGACGGGGCGTCGTTACGGACCACCGGAGGGACGTCGGTGACGACCGGCGTCGCGGTCGTGGCCGGCGCGTCGTCGTCCTTCATGGCCTTCATCTCACCCTTGAAGACGCGTGCGGACTGACCGACGCTCTTGGCGAGGGCCGGGAGCTTCGCAGCGCCGAAGAGCAGCAGAATCACCGCGAGGATGATGAGAAGGTGCGGCCATCCGAATGCGCCCATGGAGATCTCCCGAAGTGTTCGACGAGTCCTCAGTCTAACCCGCGTTCACTTTGCGGGCCCTGTGCGACGTGTCAGAGATCTCCATATTGGGAAAGGCCCGCGCGGGCCCAGTCCGCGGCGGCGACGCGCGCCGCCGGTGGCGACAGGATCTCGACCTCGCCGGCGCGCCGTGCCGCCAGGCGCCGGAGAGCCCGCTCGTCGACGAGGCGCACGGTGGCCGTGATCGTCCCGTCGTCGTCGTGCAGGTCGGCGTGGGCCAGGAACTCGCCGAGCAGCGACGCGACCGCCGCCGGGAAACGCAGGCGCGCCACGATGTCGGTGTCGCCCGGCTCGAACAGCGGCGGAAGCGCGTCGCCGGCGTGGGTGATCGCGAGGTCGGTGAGACGGAGGTCCGACACGCGGTCGAGATGGAAGGTCCGGGTGGCCTGACGCAGGTGGCACCAGCCCTGCAGGTACCACTGGCCGTCGGCGATGTGCACCTTCACCGGATCGACCGTGCGGGTCGTCGCCGCATCGTCGGGCGCCTTGTAGGTGAACGACACCGCCACCCCGCGGCGGAGGGCCTCATCGACGCGTACCCGCACCTCGTCGACCGCGCCGGGGGCGACGATGACGTCGGCCGGCGTGGCGCCGGCGCCGCGTGCGAGCTTGGTGAGCAGGCCCTCGAGCACCTCGCTCGAGGCGAGACCCGGCAGCGACCCGGTGAGCTGGAGTCCGGCCAGCAGTGCCGCCGCCTCGCGCGCGGTGAGACGCGGCGTGCGTTCGAGACCCACGGTGTGGGTGAGGGCGAGACGATCGTGATTGTCGAGGAGATCCCAGTCGATGTCGAACAGGTCGTTCGCCATCTGCCAGTAGCCGCCGTCGCCCGGACGCCCGATGACGGTGAGCCGCTCGGCCATCTCGCGCATCTGGGCGGGCGAGATCTCGAAGTCGGCCGCGGCGTCGGCGACGGCGACGTCGCCGCGCTCCAGCAGGTACGGCACGAGCTGCATGATGAGCGCCGCACGTTCGGTGGCGATCAAGGGGCGCCGGGCGCTCATGCGACGTCCTCGTGGCGGGCGATCGTGGCGCGCAGGCGCTCGATCACGAGATCGCGCAGCCGCGTCGGCTCAACGACCCGCACCTCGGGGCCGTAGGAGGCGAGCTCGTCCGCGAGCACGTGCGCGTCGACGAACGGCACGTACAGGCCCTGGGCGGCGGGCGCCCCGCGGCGCGCCAGACGCAGCGCCGCCTCCGTCCCGGGGTGCACTTCGACGAGCGCCTGCTGGGCGGATGCGAGATCGCGCAGGCCCGCGAGCGCTCGCTCGCCCGCGCCCAGCCGCAGGGACGGATCGAAGCCGTCACGCGTGAGCTGCACACCGTCGGTGATCCGCGAGAGCAGGAAGGTGCGTTCGGCGCCGAGACCCGTGTCGATGCCGAACAGGTGCCAACGCGCCTCGTACTCGACCAGCGCGAGCGGCTGGATGCGGCGCACCCGGGCCGCGCTGTCGCCGGGTCGGAGGTAGGTGAAGGACACGACGCGCGCTGCCTCGATCGCGCGTTGGAGCGGTGCGAAGGCGGCGTCCCTGACGCTGATCCGAGGCGCGTAGCCGACGATCTCGGCATCGACGTCGTTGCCGAGGGCGCGGATCTTGCGCAGGCCGCTCCGCGCGGGCTCGGACATGCTCTTCTCGCTCCACACGCTGCCCGCGAGGTTCAGCAGCGCGACCTCGGCGGAGGTGAAACGGATGTCGGCCGGCAGTGCGTACTCGGCCGTGGGCACACGGTACCGGGCCTCCCGCAGATCGTCCGGATCGGCGTGGTCGCCGATCGTCTCGATCGGCACGCCCATGCCCCGCAGATTCTCCTTGTCGCGCTCGAACATCTTCTCGAGCGCTTCCTTGGATGCGCCCGCGGCGGCCTGTTCACGGTACCCGGCGACGGAGCTGAGGATGGTGTCCTTCGTGAGGCCCTGCTCGGTCGCCATGAGGGCGACCGCGAGGTTCACCAAACGCTCTTCGGGCGCATTTCGCGCAGCGTCGATCGGGGGCACTCCCCCATCCTAGGCGCGCGCCGTCGGGCGGGATCGACGCCGCGCGACCGTGTCAGCCGAGGGTTCCGAGAACGTCGAAGACGTAGACGGTAGGGCCGTCGGTGGCGTCGGCGGTCGGCGGTGCGACCAGCAGGATCTGCGATCCGATCGTCGCGCCGCGGAGGGCGTTCAGGACGGGGTCGTCGCCCGGGGCGAGGGTCACGGGCTGCGGTGCCGCGTCCCACGAGGTCTGGAGCGTGGCCGCGGGGTCGTCCCACGACACGGAGCTGAAGTGGACGTAGACGGTGTCGCCGTCCTCGATCGTCGCGCCGTCGCCGCGCTTCAGCGTCTGGATGACGGCGGCATCGGGTGCCTCCGCCTCGGGGACGATGATGCCGGGGCGGCCATCGGGTGCGCGCACGACCGTCGGCAGGCCGTGGCTCTCGTTGAACTGCTCGGCGCCGTTCGCCGCCGACAACAGCACGTCACGGACGTCGATGATGGCGACGACCGGGGTTCCCTCGTCGACGCCGAAGGTCTCCAGCACGGTCGGGGCGATGTCGCCCTCGGCGAGGCCGGCGACGATGCGGGAGCCCGCGGTCGCGCAGTGGAGCACCTCGTCGAACGCCGGGATCGTCTGCGCGTAGGCGTCGATCGCGGAAAGCGCGCTTTGGCCGTCGTAGCCCAGATCGACGATCGTCTCACCGGTCGTGCCGTTGATGAGCGTGAGCCCCAGGTCCAGGCCCTGGTTGGAGGACACGATCGTCGTTCCGTCGCCGGTCACCACGTCCTGGTACTGCAGCGAAGAGATCCGCAACGGCGAGGGGACGTCGGCGTCGGGACGCTGCCCCGGCTCGCCCTCGACCGTCACCAGGTCGCCGATATCGCCGACCGAAGCCGTCCGATCGCAGGTCGGGGTCTGGGCGGCGGAACATCCGACGAGAGCGAGGGCGACGAGCCCGAGGCTGGCGGCGGCGGCGGGGAGTCTGCGCACCGGATCAGTCTAAGCGCTCGGTGCGCTCGTCCTCGCCGCCGCCCGCGGCGAGCGAGGCGTCGGCTGCGCGTCGGGCCTCCCGCACGCGCTTGCGCAGGTTCTTGTCGGTGATCTGCCGCTCGCCCACCGCGCCCGGCGTCCACAGCTCGACGTCGTCGTCCGTGTAGCTCGTCTTCGACGCGCGGCGCTTCTGCTCGGGGGCGATCGTGCCGGGCGCGAGGCGGCGTGCGCTGAGCAGGAACCCGGTGTGCGCCACCATGCGGTGGTCGGGCCGCACAGCGAGACCCTCCACGTGCCAGCCGCGCACCATCGTCTCGTTGGCCTCGGGCTCGGTGAACAGTCCCGTCGCGCGGATGTACTCCGCCACGCGGCTGAGCTGGGTCGCAGTCGCGACGTAGCAGATGACCACGCCGCCGGGGGCGAGGGCGTCCGCGACGACGTCGATGCAGTCCCACGGCGCCAGCATGTCGAGCACGACGCGGTCGACGCTCCCGGGCTCCGCCGCGACCGGCAGGCGCTCGACGAGATCGCCCACCTCGACGCTCCAGTTGTCGGGAGCGTCGCCGAGGAACGTCGCGACGTTGGCGCGCGCCACCTCGGCGAAGTCCTCACGACGCTCGAACGAGAGCAGACGGCCGTCGGGGCCGACGGCGCGCAGCAGCCAGAGCGCGAGCGCGCCGGAGCCGACGCCGGCTTCGACCACGACGGCACCGGGGAAGATATCGGCCTGGGCGACGATCTGCGCCGCGTCCTTGGGGTAGACGATGGCCGCGCCGCGCGGCATCGACATGACGAAGTCGCGCAACAGCGGCCGCAGGGCCAGGTACTCGTGCCCACCGCTGTTGGCGGCGACCGAGCCGTCCGGGAGCCCCACCAGGTCGACGTGTCGCAGCACCCCGTGGTGCGTGTGGAGCTCGCCGCCCTCACGGAGCGTGATCGTGTGCAGACGCCCCTTCGGACCGGTGAGCTGCACCCGATCGCCGTATCGGAAAGGGCCGCGCGGGGCGGCGGAGACAGAGGTCATCGGGTCACGTCCTGAGAGGTCGGCGCCGCATGGGCGGAGAAGAGATCGGCGATGTCGGCCGCGGTGGTGCCCTCGAGCGTCGCCCACAGCGCACGCGCGCCGACGCCTTCGAGCGAGACCATGTGGGGGACGCCGAGCGAGACGGTGCCGGCGGCGACGGCGGAGCGGAGCCCGTTCGGGGAGTCCTCGATCGCGACCGTCCGGGCGGGATCGACGCCGAGAGCCTCGCAGGCCTGGAGGTAGGGATCGGGGAAGGGCTTGGGGCGCGCGACGTCGTCGCCGGCGACGATGAGGTCGAACGCGTCGAAGTCGATCAGATCGACGACCGTGTCGGCCATCCGCCGCAGCGACATCGTCACGAGCGCGGTACGCACGCCCGCCGCGCGAAGGCTCGCGAGCAGCTCGCGTGCGCCGGGCCGGAACGGCACGCCGTCGGTCGCGAGCGAGGTCATCACGCGCGACGTCAGGGTGTCGATGATCTCGCCCTCGCCGAGCGCGACTCCGGCCTGCTGCAGCAGACGCGCGGCGTCGTCGAGACCGAGACCCACCATCTGCAGCGCCTGCTCGTGCGACCACGTCCCCCCGAAGCTCTCGACGAGGGGGCCTTCGGCCGCCATCCAATAGGGCTCGGTATCGACGAGAGTGCCGTCCATGTCCCACAGGACGGCGTCGGGAAGGAAGGCGCTCACCGTCCCATGCTACGAGGCGCGCGACGAGGACCGAGCCGCGCGGGGCGTGCTGCGCCTATCCTGGAGGGATTCTGTTGCGCCAGGAGGGAGTACTGCGTGGAAGGACTCGGACGCCGCGTTCTCATCGCCGCATTCGACGGCTGGAACGACGCCGGCGAGGCTGCCTCGGCGGCGCTGTCGCTGCTGCGCGCGGAGGGCTCGTACGAGCAGATCTACTCCGTCGACCCCGAGCTCTACTTCGACTACCAGTACACACGGCCGCAGGCGGGCTTCGACGAGGACGGCCGCCGCACCCTGACCTGGCCCGAGACCGTTCTGCTGCGCCCGACCGGCCCCGCCGACGGCACGCAGATCTGGCTGCTGCTGGGCGTCGAACCCGCCCGCGCCTGGAAAGCGTTCGCGTCCGAGATCATCGACATCGCCCTCACCGAGGACATCACGGGCTTCGTGGGGCTCGGATCGATGATGTCGGATGTGCCGCACACCCGGCCGATCTCGATCTTCGCCGGGAGCGACAGCGAGAGCCTGCGCACCGGGTTCGACCTCGAACGCAGCACCTACGAAGGCCCCGTCGGCATCCTCAGCGTCCTCTCGCAGATGGCGGATGCGGCCGGCATCCCCTCCGCCAGCCTCTGGGCGAGCGTCCCGCATTACGTCGCCGGGCACACCCCGTCGCCGAAGGCGACCCTCGCCCTGCTCGACCGGCTCGAGAAGCTCACCGGCGCCGTCATCCCCCGCGCCGACCTCGCCCTCGAATCGGTCGCCTGGGAGGCCTCGATCGACGCGGCGGCCGCCGACGACGAGGAGATGACGGAGTATATCCACCAGCTGGAGCGCACCCGTGACACGTGGGACTCCCCCGAGGCGTCCGGCGACGCGATCGCCCAGGAGTTCGAGCAGTACCTGCGCCGTCGCGGCGACGGCCCCGGCAAGCCCGGCCCGGGCGACCCGCGGCGCTGACCTCCGGCTCGTCAGGCGGCGATGACGCCCGTCGCGAGCATCACCATGACGAAGGCGCCGAGCGCCACCCGGTAGATCACGAACGGCAGGAAGCTGCGCTTCGAGATCCAGGCCATGAAGAACCGGATGACGAACAGCGCGACGACGAACGCGACGACCGTGGCCGCTCCCGTCTCCCACAGCGTGAACGGCGGGTCGACCTCGGGCTCCCGGATGACCTTGAAGAGCTGGTAGAAGCCGCTGCCGAACACCGCGGGAATGGCCAGGAGGAAGGCGTACCGCGCCGCCGCGGCACGCTCGTACCCGAGGAAGAGCCCCGCGGTGATCGTGCCGCCCGAGCGGGACACACCGGGGATGAGGGCGAGCGACTGCGCGAGGCCGAACACCACGCCGTCGCCGACGGTGAGGTCCTTGAGCTTGCGACGACGGGCGCCGACCGCATCCGCGATGCCGAGGAGCACGCCGAAGAAGATCAGCATCCCGGCGACCAGCCAGAGCGAGCGGAAGACGCCCTCGATCTGGTCCTGGAAGAGGAGCCCCAGCACGACGATCGGGATCGAGCCGATGATGATCATCCACCCCATGCGGGCGTCGGGGTCGTTGCGGGGGATGCGGCCGCTCAGCGAGCCGAACCAGTGCGAGACGATCCGCACGATGTCACGCCAGAAGAAGATGACGACGGCGGCTTCCGTGCCGATCTGGGTGATCGCGGTGAACGCCGCCCCGGGGTCCTGAGCCGTCGGCAGGAAGGCGCCGAGGATGGCGAGATGGCCGCTCGAGGACACGGGCAGGAACTCGGTGAGTCCCTGGACGAGTCCGAGCAGCAGCGCCTCGAGAAAATGCAGCATCGACGGTCCTTCGATGATCGGGGTGCGGTCAACAGGTGCGGAGCAGATCGGTCAGCACGCGCTGGCCGAAGACGAGTGCTTCGAGTGGCACGCGCTCGTCGACTCCGTGGAACATACCGGTGAAATCGAGTCCCGCGGGGAGGCGCAGCGGAGCGAATCCGTATCCGGTGATGCCGAGCCGCGAGAGCGCCTTGTTGTCGGTGCCCGCCCCGAGCAGGTACGGGATGACCGGCGCCTCGGGGTCGTGGCGCGACAGGGCGGCGACCATGCGGTCGACGAGGTCGCCCGCGAAGGGCGTCTCGAGACCCACATCCCGCACGACCGTCTCGATCTCGATCCCGTCGCCCACGATGCGCCGGATGTCGGCCAGCGCCGCGTCCTCGGTGCCCGGGAGCACGCGGACGTCGATCAGGGCTTCGGCGCGGTCTGGGATCACGTTGTGCTTGTAGCCCGCGGTCAGCCCGGTGGGGTTCGCGGTCGTGCGCAGCGACGCCCGGAGGAAGGCGGAAGCGGGGCCCGCCGCATCCGCGAGCGCGTCGGGGTCGTTCGTGGGTAGCCCCGTGAGCGCCGACATCTCGTCGAGGAAGTGCCGGGTGGTGTCTGTCAGTCGAAGCGGCCACTCGGTCCGGCCGATCGCGGCGACAGCCTCCGCCAGCCGGGTGACGGCGTTGTCGGGATGGTGCCGGCTGCCGTGCCCCGCCGCCCCGCGGGCGACCAGTCGCAGCCAGAGCAGTGCCTTCTCGCCCACCTGCAGCAGGTAGGCCCGCCGGTCCCCCACATCGACCGAGAAGCCACCGACCTCGCTGATCGCCTCGGTCGCGCCCGCGAACCACTCGGGGCGGTCGCGCACGACGAGCGTCGACCCCTCGACGCCGCCGTTCTCCTCGTCGGCGAAGAATGCCAGGACGAGGTCGCGGGCGGGGCGCTCGCCCGCGCGCAGGAGCTCGGCCACCGACGCGAGGATCATCGCGTTCATGTTCTTCATGTCGACCGCGCCGCGCCCCCACAGCATGCCGTCGCGCACGACACCGGCGAAGGGGTCGACGCTCCAGTCCTCCGCCACAGCCGGCACGACGTCGAGGTGACCGTGCAGCACCAGGGCGGGGCGCGTGGGATCGGCGCCGGCGACGCGGGCCATCACGTTGGTGCGCCGGGGAACCGGTTCGTAGTAGTCGGGCGTCAGCCCCAGCGACGCGAGGTAGTCGCCCACGTACTGCGCGGCCTCGCGCTCCCCCGCCGCCCGGCCGCCGCCGAAGTTCGTGGTGTCGATGCGGATGAGGTCTCGCGCCAGTCGCGCCACCTCGGGGAGCTCCTGCTCCGCGGGGTCGAGGTCATCCGTCATGTCAGCCAGGCTAGCCGCTCGTCACGGGTCCCCCGGCGCCGGCGACACACGCGGGAACGGCGCCGGATTCTGGTCGGGTCCGAGGACGTGCTAGTGTCGATCCTCGGTTGCGAAACCGAAAAAAAGATGCGCGGGTGGCGGAATAGGTAGACGCGCTAGCTTGAGGTGCTAGTGCCCGTATAGGGCGTGGGGGTTCAAGTCCCCCCTCGCGCACAGAAGGAAAAAGGGTCCCGACAGGGGCCCTTTTTCCGTTGTCGGATGCCGTCGGCACCGCGGCACCGACCCGCCCCGGCGGCATCAGCCCAGGGCGACGCCGAACAGCAGCCCGAGCCCGTACGTGACGGCGGCCGCGCCGTAGCCGATCAGGAGCTGGCGCAGCGCTCGTCGCAGCGGCGGCCCGCCCGAGAGCAGGCCGACGGTCGCCCCGGTGCCCACCAGCGCCAGACCCACCAGCACGAGCGCCAGAACGACGGCCGGCGCTCCGTTCATCCCGAACAGCCACGGCAGCACCGGGATGATCGCGCCCGACGCGAAGCAGAGGAAGCTCGACAGCGCTGCGGTCCACGCGCCTCCGACGATATCGTCGTCCGACCGCGGCACCACGCCGTGACGCCGCGCGAGCGGCGGTGCGGCCTCCGCCGCTCGGCGCAGCGCATCGTGCGCCTGGCGGTCGGCCTCGACGGGATCGATCCCGCGGGCCCGGTAGACCAGCGCCAGCTCGTTGGCATCGAGGTCGAGATCGCTCAGGACATCGTGCGCATCCTCGTTGGGCTCGGTCGCGGCGAGCATCTCGCGCTGCGACCGCACGGACACGAATTCACCGGCGCCCATCGACAGCGCGCCCGCCAGGAGTCCCGCGATGCCGCTGAACAACACGACCTGCGACCCGACGCCCGTCGCACCGATGCCCAGGATGAGCGCGAGGTTGGAGACGAGCCCGTCGTTCGCGCCGAACACGGCGGCGCGGAATCCTCCGGACAGCCGTCGGCGTCCGCGGGCCGCCAACCCGCGCACGACCTCGGCGTGGATCTTCTCGTCCGCCCGCATGGCGGGCGTCGCGGCGGGATCACCGTCGTAGGGCGAGCGACGCTCGGCGTTCTGCGCGAGGGCCAGCACGAAGATGGCTCCGAAGTGGCGCGCCATCCATCCGAGCATGCGGGTACCGACCGATGCCCGGGGAAGCCGTGCGGGCTCGCCGCCGAGGAGCGCGAGCCAGTGCGCCTCGTGGCGCCCCTCGGCCTGTGCGAGCGCCCGCAGGATCTCGCGCTCCTCCCCCGTGCGCCTCTCGGCGAGCTGCCGGTAGACGGCGGCCTCGGCCCGTTCGTCGACCAGATACCGCGCCCATCGGCGGCGGTCCCGCGCGGTCGCACCCTCAGGCGCGGGCGATCCGGTCACGTCCGTTCCCTTCGACGGTGCCCACCGCCGACGCGGCGGTGGACGCGGTGCTCAGCTTCGCACGCGGCGGCGCAGCACGTCGATGCGGGCCTGCAGCTGCGACACGGAGGCGTGCGAGACGGCAGGCCCGCCGCAGATCCGCCGCAGCTCGGCGTGCACCAGGCCGTGCCCCTCGCCGGACTGGCGTGCATACAGGCCCACGAGGCTGTTGAGCAGCTGCCGCTGCTCTTTGAGGGTGCGGTGCAGCGGCGCGGGGATGTCGGGCGCCGGCTCCTGCTCGCCGGCGCTCTCCCGCGCCTCGCGCACCTGACGGTGCCGGCCCTGCCGGCTCTGGCGCTGCATGAGCAGCTCGTGGACGTGCTCGGGCTCGAGAAGGCCGGGGATGCCGAGGAACTCCTCCTCCTCCGGCGTGCCGGGGACGGCGAGCTGGCCGAACTCCTTGCCGTCGAACAGGACGCGGTCGAAATGCGCCTTCGCCCCCAACGCCTCGTAGCTGAACTCCTGGGTGAGAGCGTCCGAGGCGCGATCTTCGCGTTCGGCCGCGTTCATCGCGTCCTCTTCGGCGTCCCACATGTCCTCGGCGTCGCTCTCGCGGTCGAGCGCGTGGTCGCGTTGGCGCTCCATCTCGCTCGCGAGCGCCAGCAGCTGCGGAACGTTCGGGAGGAACACGCTCGCCGTCTCGCCGCGCCGGCGGGCGCGCACGAAGCGGCCGATCGCCTGGGCGAAGAACAGCGGGGTGGATGCGGAGGTGGCGTAGACGCCGACCGCGAGCCGCGGCACGTCGACGCCCTCGGACACCATCCGCACCGCGACCATCCATCGGTCCTCGCTCGCGGAGAAGTGCTCGATGCGGCTCGACGCCTCGGCCTCGTCGGAGAGCACGATGGTGGGCTTCTGCCCGGAGATCTGCTCGAGGAGCTCGGCGTAGGCGCGCGCCGCGGTCTGGTCCGTCGCGATGACGAGGCCGCCCGCATCCGGCACCTGGGTGCGGATCTCGCTCAGACGGCGGTCCGCGGAGCGCAGCACCGCCGACATCCACTCGCCGTCGGGACTGAGCGCGGTGCGCCAGGCCTGCGCGGTGATGTCCTTGGTGTTGTCCTGGCCGAGCTGAGCCTCCATCTCGTCGCCGGTCTTGGTGCGCCAGCGCATCTGCCCGGCGTACACCATGAACAGGACGGGGCGAACGACGCCGTCCTCGAGGGCGCGGCCGTAGTCGTAGCGGTAGTCGGTGCGCGAGACGCGGACGCCCTGATGATCGGGGTGGTACTCGACGAACGGGATGGGGGCCGTGTCGGAGCGGAAGGGCGTTCCCGACAGCAGCAGCCGCCGTGTGGCGCGGCCGTAGGCCTCGCGCAACGCGTCGCCCCAGCTGAGGGCGTCGCCGCCGTGGTGCACCTCGTCGAGGATCACGAGGGTGCGCTTGTCCATGATCAGGTACTGGTGGACGGACGCCTTGACGGCCACCTGCGCGTAGGTCACGGCGACGCCGTGGTACTGCCGGGACGGCAGCGCGTGCCGGTTGCTGAAGTGCGGGTCCAGCCGGATGCCCACCCGGGCCGCGGCATCGGCCCACTGCGTCTTCAGGTGCTCGGTCGGGGCGACGACGACGATGCGGTCGATCACCCCGCGCCGCATCTGCTCGCTCGCCAGACGGAGGGCGAACGTGGTCTTCCCGGCGCCCGGGGTGGCGGCAGCGAGGAAGTCCCGCGGGCCCTTGCCCGGCCCGTCCGGGCCGTCGAGCGAGAAGTACAGATCCAGCGCCTCGGCCTGCCATGCGCGCAGGCGCTGCGCGGTTCCCCAGGGGGCGCGCTGCGGGTAGGTGGGCGACAGGTGCTCGGCCGCGAAACTGCCGATGTGCTCGTGCTCGGCGGAGAACGGATCGCCCTCGGCCACATCCCGCAGGGTGGGTTCGTCGGGAGTCGTCTCGTCGGTCACGACCTCTCCCTCCGTCTCGAACGCGAGAATCAACGATAGGCGACGTTTCGGACACTCCGACCCGGGGACTCCCGTCCGCCGCCGGTTACCCTGAAGAGGAAGGAGGAGCGATGACGACGGATGCCCAGGTGCCCAGCCAGAACCCCGACGCAGCGAACCCCGGGGTCCACCCGTGGCGACGTTTCGTGGCGATCGGCGACTCGTTCACCGAGGGGATCGGCGATCCCTCGCCGGATTCCCCGGGCGGCAACCGCGGCTGGGCGGATCGCGTGGCCGAGGTGCTCTCCGGCGGCGTCGATGACTTCGCGTACGCGAATCTCGCCGTCCGCGGCCGCCTCATCGGCCAGATCGTCGCGGAGCAGGTCGAACCGGCACTCGCCCTCTCCCCCGACCTCATCAGCTTCTGCGCGGGCGGCAACGATGTCATCCGTCCCGGCGCGGACCCCGACGAGATCGCGCAGCTCTTCGAGGACGCCGTCATCCGGCTCACCTCCTCCGGCGCCACGCTCATCGTCTTCACCGGGATCGACACGAACTTCTCACCGGTGTTCCGCTCGTTGCGCGGCAAGGTCGCGATCTACAACGAGAACCTCCGCGCCATCGCCGAGCGCTACGACTGCATCGTGGCCGACCAGTGGGCGCTCAAGGAGATCCAGGACGCGCGCTTCTTCGCCGACGATCGACTCCACATGAACGCGCTCGGCCACCACGAGGTGGCGCGGATGGTGCTGCGCGCCCTCAACGTGCCGAACGAGCTCGCCCCGATGCAGCCGCGGGCACTCGCGCACGCGACGTGGCGCTCCGCCCGGACGGACGACCTGGTCTGGGCGCGCAACTACCTGGTGCCGTGGGTGCTCCGCCGCGTCCGCCATCAGTCCTCCGGCGACCACGTGCAGGCCAAGCGCCCCGCGCCGTCGCCGATCGCCGCCTCCCCCGACGAGCGCTGAGTCCGCCCGGTCTCAGGCCGGCGGGTGGGCCAGCGCCCACAGGGCGACCGCGCCCGCGGAGGCGACGTTGAGCGAGTCGACGCCGCCGGCCATGGGAATCGTCACGATCGTGTCGGCCGCCGACAGTGCTCCCCGGCTCAGGCCGTCGCCCTCGGCGCCCAGCAGCAGCCCGACCCGTTCGGGGCGCGCGCGTGCGAAGCCGTCGAGCGGGACCGCGCCGTCGGCGAGGGCCAGAGCGGCCAGGTGGAACCCTGCCTCATCGAACACCCGGCGCGCATCGGGCCACCGGGGCAGGCGGGTCCACGGCACCTGGAACACGGTGCCCATGCTCACCCGGACGCTGCGTCGGTACAGCGGGTCGGCGCAGCGCTCGGTGATGAGCACCGCGTCCGCGCCCATGCCGGCCGCCGCACGGAAGGCCGCACCGACGTTCGTGTGGTCGACGAGGTCCTCCAGCACCAGCACGGTGCGCGCGGTGGCGAGGATGACGGCCGGATCGGGCATCGGCGGGCGGTGGAGCGATGCGAGGGCCCCGCGGTGCACGGCGTAGCCGGTGAGCTGCTCGGCGACCTCCGCGGTGACCACGTAGATCGGCGCGTCGGATCCGGCCAGCAGCGCCTCGAGCTCGGGGAGCCACTTCTCCTGGACGAGCACGGACCGGGGCCGGTGGCCCGCCGAGAGGGCGCGCGCGATGACCTTCGCGGACTCCGCGATGTACAGGCCCTCCGCCGGCTCGCTCACGCGGCGCAGCGCCACGTCCGTCAGATCCCGGTAGTCGCGCAGACGCGCGTCCTGCGGATCGGTCACCGTCTCGATGCGCATGTGCCCTCCCCATCCAGCTAAGCAGGCGCGGGCGCACGACGCGAACACACCGACGGGCGGGCGTAGGCTCGGGAGGAGGAGGTACTGTGCCAGTCGTGACGGATCCCGACCCGACCGCGGCCGACGCGTTCGAGCGCGCGGTCGAGGCCCTCGCCGGTCGACGAATCGCGGTGCTCACCGGCGCCGGCGTGTCGACGGACTCGGGGATCCCCGACTACCGCGGCCAGGGAGCGCCCGCGCGCACCCCGATGACCGTGCAGCAGTTCCTGACGGACGAGGGCTCGCGCCGCCGCTATTGGGTCGGCAGTCACCTCGGATGGCGCCGGTTCGACGCCGCGCGTCCCAACGCCGGCCATGCCGCCCTCGCCCGCCTCGAGCACAGCGGTGTCGCGAGCGGCGTCATCACCCAGAACGTCGACGGTCTGCATGTGCGCGCCGGCAACCGTCGGGTCGTCGAGCTCCACGGCACGATGCGCCGCATCGGCTGTCTGCAGTGCGGCCAGATCTTCGATCGGCGCGACCTCGCCGCCCGCATCGAGGCCGACAACCCGTGGCTCGCCGGCACCACCGATCTGCCCCTCGGCCCCGATGGCGACGTGGCCCCCGAGGCGGTCGGCGATTTCGCGATCCCCGCATGCAGCGTCTGCGGCGGCACGCTGAAGCCCGACGTCGTGTTCTTCGGAGAGTTCATCCCTGCCGAGAAGTTCCGCGAAGCCGAGCAGCTGGTGCGCGGTGCCGACGCGTTGCTCGTGGCCGGTTCGTCGCTCGTGGTCAACTCGGGGATCCGCCTGGTGGAGCGTGCGCGGCGCCGGAAGCTCCCCGTCGTCATCGTCAATCGCGGCGAGACGCGCGCCGACGCGCGCGCGAGCGTCAAGGTCGACGCCGGCACGAGCGAGATCCTCACCCGTCTGGCGGCCACGCTTCCCGCGCCCCACTGACCACCCCTCGACACCCCGGCAGGCCTGTGACCTCTCTCATCCTCATCCGACACGGCGAGACCGACTGGAACCGCGCCCGGCGCATCCAGGGCACCACCGACATCCCCCTGAACGACACCGGGCGCGCGCAGGCGGCGGCGCGCGGCCGCCAGCTGCTCGAGACCCTCCCCTCGGGCGTCCCGCTGCGCATCGCGTCGAGCGACCTGTCGCGCGCCCGCGAGACCGCCGAGATCATCGCCGATGCCCTGAGCATCTCCGCACCGCGCACGTTCCGCGACCTCCGGGAGCGCAACTACGGCGAAGCCGAGGGCGTGTCGATCGAGGAGTTCGCCCAGCGTTGGGGCGCCTGGCACGACGCGGAGGTGCCGGGGGCCGAATCCCGCGCCGACCTGCGGGTGCGGGCCCTCCGAGGACTCGCCGCGGCCGTCGACGACGGCGACACGACCGATCCCGATGCGCACGTGCTCGTCGTCGCGCACGGCGCCCTCATCCGCGAGGTGCTGGGGCACGCGTCCGACGACCGGCTGCCGGCGGCGGGCGAACGGCTGCACAACGGGTCGGCGCAGCGCTTCGTCTGGCAGGACGGCTCGCCGAGGCTCGTCGAGTACGCGCCCGTCTGAGCCGCGCGTCGGAGCACGCCGGGCGTGCGCCCCGTGTCGTACTCTGTGACGATCATGACTCCTCGTGACCGTTCCCCGGAGCCCGCCGACACGTCCGCGACCTCCCGCCGAGACTTCTTCCGTGTCGGGGGCCTCGCCCTCGGCGGCCTGGCGCTGGGAGGCGCCGCCGGAGCCGCAGCGACGACGCTGACCGTGTCCGGGCGGGACGCGAAAGTGGGGAACGAGCCCGGGTTCGCCCACGTCGTCGTGCTCATGGGCGAGAACCGCTCGTTCGACAACATGCTCGGCCACCTCTACACCCCGGCGAATCTTCCGTCCGGGGCGACGTTCCACGGCCTGGCGTTCGGGACGTACGCGAACACCGCCCCCGACGGGCGGAGCGTCCCCGCGCACATCTACACCGGCGCGACGGACGACATCATGTGCTCGCCCGATCCCGACCCGGGCGAGACCTACCCGCACGTGAACACCCAGCTGTTCGAGACGGTGTCGCCCGCATCCAACGAGACGGCGTGGCACCGTGCCATCCGCTCCCCGTACAACGCGCCTCCGGAGGGCGCCACGGCGACCATGGGCGGGTTCGTGCGCGACTACATCGCCAACTACCGCCGCACGAGCAAGGGGGCCGAGCCGTCGACCGCGGAGGCGGATGTGATCATGGGCGGGTTCTCGCCCACCATGCTGCCCGTGCTCTCCACGCTCGCGTCGCAGTTCGCGGTGTTCGATCACTGGCACTGTGCGGTGCCCAGCCAGACGTACTGCAACCGGTCGTTCTTCCACGCCTCCACCTCGCACGGCTTCGTGACCAATCGCGGCGGCGGCGGGTACGAGAAGTGGCTGGATGCCCCGGACACCCCCACGATCTTCAACCGCCTGGATGACGCCGGCGTGAGCTGGCGGATCTACTTCGACGAGCAGCAGCTGGTCTCCCTCACCGGGGTGATGCACGCACCGGCCCTCGAGAAGTACTGGAAGACCGAGCACTTCGCCTACATGGATCAGTTCTTCGAGGACGCCAAGAACGGCACGCTCCCGGCCTACGCCTTCATCGAGCCGCGCATGGTCTACAACCACAACGACTTCCACCCGCCGTTCGGGGTCGTCCGCGGGAGCGATGTCGATGGCTCCCCCGTCTTCGACTCCGCGATCTCCGACGTCCGTGCCGGTGAAGCGCTCGTGGCATCGGTGTACGACGCCGTGCGGACCGCCGACTCGTCGACTGGATCACACGCGATGAACACGCTGCTGCTCATCACCTTCGACGAGCACGGCGGCACCTACGACCACGTGCCGCCCCCGGCGGCGGTCGCTCCCGATCCCGACGAGCCGGAGGGCGAGATGGGCTTCCGGTTCGACCGCCTGGGCCCTCGTGTGCCGGCGATCGCCGTGTCGGCATACACCCGCGCCGGCACCGTCATCAACGACGAGATGCACCACGCCGCCGTGATCGCGACGCTGAGTGCGCTGCACGGTCTCGAACCGTTGACCGACCGCGATCGAGGAGCGCGGACGCTGTTCGACGTGACCAACCTCGACACCCCGCGCCACCCCTCGACCTGGCCGAGCGTCACCCCGGCCTATGTCCCGCCGCTCCTGGACGAGGACGAGGTGGTCGAGCTCAAGACCTCTCTGAAACCCCTGACCTCCCCGGCCAAGGGCCTGCTCGGGCTGCTCCTCGCGCGCTACGCCGGGCCGGGGCACCCCGATCCCGAGACGTACGCCGACGCGTACGACATCCTCACCACGCACGGGCTCGGGCTCTTCACCGCCGACGCCGGCACGAGCGGACCGACCCCGTCGCCCACCCCCTCGTGAGCGGCGGCGTACGCGGCGTGCACTGAGCAGAGTGCGCATAACGGAGGGTGCCGGCGCTGCTATCGTCAGCACTGTGCCAAGCCTCGACCGCATAGACCTCGAACTCCTCAGTGCCCTGGCCGAGGATCACCGCGCGACCGTCGTCGCCCTCTCGGAACGGCTCGGGCTCTCGCGCAACACGGTGCAGGCGCGGATGACGCGGCTCGACGCATCCGGTGCGTTCCTCAGCTATCAACGCGCCCTGTCGCCCCAGGTTCTCGGGTTCCCCATCGCGGCGTACATCAGCGTCACCGTCCGTCAGCACGAGATCCCCCGCATCCGCGAGCATCTCGCTCAGGTGCCCGAAGTGCTGCAGGCCCACGGCCTGTCGGGAGCGGTCGATCTGCTCGTCCGGGTGGCGTGCCGAGACGCGCAGCACCTCTTCGACACCGACGCGCGGATCCTCGCGATCGACGGGGTCGAGCGCACCGAGACCTCGCTCGTGATGGAGGAGATCATCCCCTACCGGATCACGCCGCTCATGGCGCTGGCACGATCGGGACGATAGCCGCCTCCCCGCGGGGTTGGGCGGCCGACGCCCGGTCGAGTCGGACGAACACCACGCCGACGATGATGAGCGCTCCGCCCACGATCTGCACGGGCGCGGGCGCCTCGCCGAGCAGAAGCCACGCGAACATCAGCGCGAAGAGCACCTCGGACAACCCCACGAAGGACGCGAGGCGCGATCCGATCATCGGGATCGCCATCACCCCCAGCGCGTAGCCGAGGGTCGTGGCGACCGCACCGACCCAGAGGATGGCGACGAGGCCAGGGATCTCCATCCCGCCCAGGACCACCGTGGTGGGCGGGGCCGCGAAGGGCATGAGCCCGCTCACGCAGAGCACGGCCATGAGCGCGGCTCCCACGATCAGGCCACCGGCGGCCAGCGCGAGCGGGGGCAGTTCGTCGCCCGCTTTGTCGGCCAGGAGGAAGTACGCGCACACGCACACCGCTGCTCCGAGCGCGAAGAGGGTGCCGAGCGCGTCGAACCGGGCGCCCGAGATGTCGACGACCAGAACGAGGCCGACGATCGCCGTGACCGAGCCCACGAGGACCGTGCGCGAGGGCGCCCGGCGCGTGCGCACCCACGCGAGCAGCACGAGCATGACCGGGGCCAGGTACTGGATCAGCAGAGCCACGGCGACGGGCATCCGCTGCATCGCCGCGAAATAGAAGATCTGGCATCCCGCGACGGCGGTCAGCCCGAAGCCCACGATCAGCGGCCACTGGCGGCGGAGCATCCCCGGCCGACGGCGGAGCGCGATCACGAGCGCCGGCGACAGGATGAGAGCGGCGACGCTCATCCGCAGCAGGAGCGCGGCACCGAGGGTCCATCCCGCTTCCAGCAGCGGCTTCACGACCGGACCGCTGGAGGAGAACGCGAGCGCCGACGCGAGCGCCACCGCCAGCCCCGCGAACCGCGGAGCCGGGGAGGACACGGGCGCGGAACGCGGAATCGTGGCGGTGGGATCGGCCATCGTGCGGCTCCAGCTGTCAGGAGTGAGTTGTGGGTACAGTGGTGACAGTAGACCGCGCACGAGTCAGGAGTCAAGATGATTTTCAGTGATGACACGCGATCCTCGCTCTGGATGACGGCCGACCTCGTGAACACCCTGCCCGGCACCGCGGACGACGCCGTCGATTCGCTCGTGTCCGTCGCCGAGCTGACCGCCTACCTCCAGCAGCACCCCTACTCCGGGCGCATCCGGGCGGATCAGGCCGAGCTCGACGACATCCGCTCCATCCGTCCGCGTCTGCGCGCCCTCTGGGACGCCGACCGCGACGCCGCCGTCCCCCTGGTCAACGCGATGCTCGCCGACGGCCGAGCCCTGCCGCGGCTCGTGCGTCACGACGCGTACGACTGGCACATCCACGCGACCGACGACGACGCCCCGCTGGCGACGCGCATGCTCGTGGAAGCGGCCATGGCCGTCCTCGACGTCATCCGCTCAGATCAGTACGACCGCATGCGCGTGTGCGAGGCGGACGACTGCGGCGCGGTCTACGTGGACTACTCGCGCAACGGCTCGAAGCGCTACTGCGACACCGGCAACTGCGGCAACCGCATGAACGTCAACGCGTATCGGCGTCGGAAGGCGCAAGAAACCGCGTGATCTCCGCCGCCGCGGGCTGCGGCGTCTCGTAGTGGATGAGGTGACCCACCTCGGGGATCTCCACGAGCTCTGCGTCGGAGAACATCGCGCGCAGCCGACGTTCGGCCTCGATCGGGGTGATGTCGTCGCGCTCCGCCGCGATCAGGAGCGTGGGCTGAGCGATGTCGGGCGCGAACTCGCGCACGTCGTGCGACACCGACGCGAGGAACGCGTCGCTGAGGACGTCGCGGTTCGCGAAGCTCGAGAAGTAGCGGTCGTGCTGGTCGTGCACGAAGCGGCGGAGGGTCTTGTCACGGGTCTTGACCATGACCACGCTCATGCCGCGCACGATCAGGCGATTGCGGAGGACCCCCTCCCCGATCGGACGGGGAAGGCGCGCGGCCGCGCGGTAGTAGAGGACCGCCAGACGCGTGAGGACCCCCCGGGGTCCCTCGAGCGCGGGTGCTCCGATGGGGTTCACGAGGATGAGGCGCGGCACGGCGAGGCCGCCGGCCACGGCGGCGGAGGCCACGATCGATCCGAACGAGTGCCCGAGCAGGTCCGCCCCGGGCGCGACCTCGGTGGCGAACGCGGTGAGCCACGCGGCATACGTCTCCAGGTCGTGCGCACGGCCCGGCAGCGCCGCCGAGGCCCCGAAGCCCGGCAGATCCGGAGCGATGATGCGAAGACCCGGCAGGAAGGCGACGACAGGCTCGAGGCCGTGATGGTCGCCCCGGAACCCGTGCACGAGCAGGAGGGTCTGAGCGGCATCCGGGTCGCCGTAGACCCAGTACGCCGTCTCCGCGCCCAGGATGTCGACGCTCCGACGCTCCACCGGGATCGCGGCGAGGCGTTCGGCGTAGGGATGGGGCGCACTCATCCCCCGAGTCTACGAGGGCGGCGGCGTGCCCCCGGCAGCGTGTCGGCGCATCCGCGTACCGTGAACGGCATGCACGCGTTCCCGGCCGCCCCGCTCCCCCTGTTCGAGCGGCCCGAGTGGGCCGGCCGCGTGGGCGTCTTCGATCTCGAGACCACCGGGGTCGACGTGCGCCACGACCGGATCGTGTCCGCGCACGTCGGCGTCCTCGACGCGGACGGCGCGGTGCTCGAGTCGCGCAGCTGGCTCGCGGACCCCGGCATCGAGATCCCCGCCGGCGCCAGCGCCGTCCACGGCATCTCGACCGAGCGCGCACGCGCGGAAGGCCGCGCGGCGGACGTCGTCGTGGCGGAGATCACCGCCGCGCTCCGCGACATCTTCGGGCGAGGACTGGCCGTCGTCGCCTACAACGCTCCGTTCGACTTCTCGCTGCTGCGGCACGAGGCCGAGCGCCACGGCGTCGATCCGATCATCGACCCCTCCCCCGTGATCGATCCGCTGGTGCTCGATAAGGCCGTCGACCGGTTCCGTCGCGGCAAGCGCACGCTCGGCGTCGTCGCGGAGCACTACCGGGTCACCCTGACGGGCGCGCACGAGGCGGCGGCCGACGCCATCGCCGCGGGACGCGTGGCGCAGGCCCTCGCCGATCGCTACGGCCCCTGGCTGCCGCCGGCCGCCGCTGAGATCCACACGCGGCAGGTGGGCTGGGCGCGGGAGCAGGCCGACAGCCTCACCGAGTACTTCGTGAAGATCGGCCGCATCGACCCGGCGGACCCGGTCGACGGGCGCTGGCCGATCCGGTAGCGCACCGCACCCGACAACGAGAAAGACCCCGCCGAAGCGGGGTCTTTCTCGAAGATGGCTTACTTGGAGCCGAAGTTCTTGAAGCGCTGGTTGAACTTCTCGACGCGGCCGGCCGAGTCCATGATGCGCTGCTTGCCCGTGTAGAACGGGTGCGATGCGGACGAGATCTCGACGTCGATCACCGGGTACTCGGTGCCGTCGAGCTCGATCGTCTTGTCGCTGGTGACCGTCGAACGCGTGAGGAAGGTCTCTCCCGAACCGAGGTCGCGGAAGACAACGGCGCGGTAGTCGGGGTGGATGTCAGTCTTCATGGGAATTCCTTGCGGGAGTGCTTCGGAGGAAAGTCTGTGGTGCGGCGTGCACCAAAAGACGAGTCTAACAGGAGCGGGAGCAGTTTCCCGCATCGGGTCAGCGTGCGGCGCGCGCCGCGTACCGCCCGTCGGCCTCGGTGACGGTGATCGGCATGCCGAAGGTCGTCGAGAGGTTGTCCGCGGTGAGCGTCTCGGCGATGGGCCCGGATGCCACGGCGGCGCCCGCGCGCAGCAGCAGCACGTGCGTGAATCCGACCGGGATCTCCTCGACGTGGTGGGTCACCATGACCATCGCGGGCGTCGACGGCGCCTGCGCGTAGCCGCTCAACAGCTCGAGCAGCTCTTCGCGGGCGCCGAGGTCCAGGCTCGCCGTCGGCTCGTCGAGCAGCAGGATCTCGGGGTCGGTCATGACCGCCCGGGCGATCTGCACGCGCTTCTGCTCGCCGTCGGACAGCGTGCCGAACGTGCGGTCGGCCAGGTGGTCGAGCTTCCACTCGCCGAGCACGCGGAGCGCGCGTCGCTCGTCGATCCGGTCGTACTGCTCGTTCCAGCGGCCCAGCACCGAGAAGGCGGCCGTCAGGACGACGTTCAGGACCGTCTCCTCGCCGGGGATGCGCTTGGCCATCGCGGAGGAGGCGAAGCCGATCCGCGGCCGCAGCTCGAACACATCGGTGCGTCCGAGACGCTCGCCGAGGATCGTGACCGAGCCCGACGTGGGGTGATCGAGCGAGGCCGCCAGCTGGAGGACCGTGGTCTTGCCCGCGCCGTTCGCGCCGAGGATCACCCAGCGTTGGTCGCCCTCCACCCGCCAATCGAGATGCGAGACGATGTCCTTCGCATTGCGGCGGACGACGACATCGGAGAAATCGAGCACCTGCGGCATACGTCCACCCTACCCGGCACGATCCGCCGGGGCCCGCGTCAGCGCGCGTCGAGCACGGAACGGTAGAGCGCCTCGGTCTGCTCGGCGATGCGCTCCCAGCTGAAGTCCTCGGCGGCGCGGCGCCGCCCGGCCTCGCCGAAGGCGGCTGCGCGCGCCGGATCGGTGACGACCTCGGTGAGCACGCGCGCGAGATCGGCGACGAAGCGCTCCGGATCCGTGGGGGTGCCGGTGCCGTCCTGCGCCTGGTCGATCGGCACGAGCCGGCCGGTCACGCCGTCCACGACGACCTCGGGGATGCCGCCGGTCGCCGTGCCGACTACGGCGGCGCCGCACGCCATGGCCTCGAGGTTGACGATGCCCAGCGGCTCGTAGATCGACGGGCAGACGAACGTCGTCGCCGCCGTCAGGATGGCCGAGAGCTCGGCGCGCGGCAGGTGCTCGTCGATCCAGACCACGCCGTCGCGCGAGGCCTGCAGATCGCGGACCAGCACCTCGACCTCCGCGAGGATCTCGGGCGTGTCGGGCGCGCCGGCGCACAGCACGAGCTGCACGTCGTCGGGCAGCAGACGCGCCGCGCGCAGCAGGTAGGGCAAGCCCTTCTGACGTGTGATCCGGCCCACGAAGACGACCGCCGGGCGCCCCGGGTCGATGCCCCAGCGCGCCAGCACGTCGGCGTCCTCGGTCGGATGCCAGGCATCGACGTCGATGCCGTTGTAGATCACGTGCACCTTGTCGGGATCGATGTGCGGGTAGCTGCGGAGGATGTCGGCGCGCATGCCGCCGCTCACCGCGACGATGGCGGCCGCGGACTCGTAGGCAGTGCGCTCGATGTAGCTCGACACGGCGTAGCCGCCGCCGAGCTGCTCCGCCTTCCACGGGCGCAGCGGCTCGAGCGAGTGCGCAGTGACCACGTGCGGGATGCCGTGCAGCAGGGAGGCGAGGTGGCTGGCGAAGTTGGCGTACCAGGTGTGGCTGTGCACGAGGTCGGCACCGGCCACGTCGTCGACCATCTCGAGGTCGGTGCCGAGGGTCTGGATCGCGGGGTTGGCGGCGGCGAGTTCGGCAGGCACGCCGTACGCGGTCGTACCCTCCTCGTCGCGCGCCGCGCCGAACGCGCGCACACGCACGTCGATGCGCTGACGCAGTGCAGCGACCAGCTCGGCGACGTGCACGCCGGCCCCGCCGTAGATCGCCGGCGGGTACTCCTTGGAAATGATGTCGACGCGCATGTCAAGGACGCTAGTACAGCCCTCCGGCGCGGCATAGTGTGGTGCCATGCCGGCCACACCCAAGGTTTTCGGAATCATCCTCGCGGGCGGCGAGGGCAAGCGCCTCATGCCGCTGACGGTCGACAGGGCGAAGCCCGCCGTGCCGTTCGGCGGTCAGTACCGCCTGATCGATTTCGCCATCTCGAATCTCATCAACTCGGGGCTGCGTCAGCTCGTCGTCCTGACGCAGTACAAGTCGCACAGTCTCGACCGGCACATCTCGCAGACCTGGCGGATGTCGGCTCTTCTGGACGCCTACGTCGCCTCCGTGCCCGCGCAGCAGCGCCTCGGCAAGCGGTGGTTCTCGGGCTCGGCCGACGCGATCCTGCAGAGCCTCAACCTGATCAACGACGAGAAGCCCGACATCGTGGTCGTGGTCGGCGCCGACCACGTCTACCGGATGGATTTCGGGCAGATGCTCGACGCGCACATCGCCTCCGGCGCACGCGCGACCGTCGCCGGCATCCGGCAGCCCATCGGCATGGCCAATCAGTTCGGCGTGATCGACGTCGACCCGAACGACCCCACGCGCATCCGCGAGTTCCTCGAGAAACCGCAGAGCCCCGCCGGCCTGGTGGACGCGCCGCACGAGGTGCTGGCATCGATGGGCAACTACATCTTCAACACCGACGCGCTGATCGAGGCGGTGGAGGCGGACGGCGAGCTGCCGACGTCCAACCACGACATGGGCGGCGACATCATCCCCTACTTCGTCAACCGCGGCGAGGCGAGCGTCTACGACTTCATCCGCAACGACGTGCCGGGCTCGACCGACCGCGACCGGTCGTACTGGCGGGACGTCGGCACGATCGACTCGTTCTACGACGCGCATCTCGACCTGATCTCCACCCTGCCCGTGTTCAACCTGTACAACATGCAGTGGCCGATCCACTCGCAGCTGGTGAACTCGCCCCCGGCCAAGTTCGTGCGCGACGCCGTCGGGCGCATCGGCAACACGATCGACTCGATCGTGTCGCTCGGTTCGGTGCTCTCGGGAACGCACCTCGAACGCAGCGTCGTGGGACCGTGGACCCTCGCGGGCGGCGGGTCCACCATCACGGATTCGGTCGTCTTCGACCGCGTGCGGGTGGGAGCGGGAGCGCGCATCCACCGCGCGATCCTCGACAAGAACGTCGTGCTCGCCGACGGCGCGACCGTCGGGGTCGATCGGGAGCGTGATCTCGAACGCGGCTTCACGGTCACCGATTCCGGCATCACCGTCGTCGGCAAGAACGTGCGCGTCGACCCCTGACGCACGGCGTCGCCCGTGCGCATGCGGGCGCTAGCGTGGGAGGCATGCCCGACTCTTCTGCGCGCCTGCTCGTCGTCCTGGACGCCGACTCCACCCTCATCCGCAATGAGGTCATCGAGCTCCTGGCGGATGAGGCCGGCCGTGGCGCCGAGGTCGCGGCGGCCACCGAGGCGGCCATGCGCGGTGAGGTCGACTTCGCGACGAGCCTGCGCAGCCGCGTCGAGCAGCTGCGCGGTGTTCCGGTGAGCGCCTTCCCGCGCGTACAGGCACGGATCGAGCCGACACCGGGCGTCCACGACCTCATCCGCGCCGTGCACGATCGCGGCGGCGTGGTGGGCGTCGTGTCGGGGGGATTCCACGAGATCCTCGATGACCTCGCCCCCGTTCTGGGCGTGGACGTGTGGCGCGCGAACCGCCTGGCGGTCGCCGACGGGCGGCTCACAGGTGCCGTCGACGGTTCGATCGTGGACGCGGCGGCGAAAGCCGACACGCTGCGGGAATGGGCGGCGCGCTTCGGTGTGGACCCGCGGCGGACCCTCGCCATCGGGGACGGCGCGAACGATCTGCAGATGCTCGACGCCGCTGCTCTCGGGATCGCGTTCAACGCCAAGCAGACGGTCCGGGCGCGCGCCGATGTCGTGGTCGGCGCGGTCGATCTCGCGCAGGTGATCGCGCTCCTGCCGTGACCTGGCCGGTGTCGGCGCACCGCGGTAGCGTCGGTGCATGGACGTCATCCTGGTTCCCGGCCTCTGGCTCGCCGCCGACTCCTGGCGGGAGGTCGAGCCGGCTCTTCGCGCGGCCGGCCACCGCCCTCACGCCCTGACGCTCCCCGGCGTCGGGGCCTCCGCCGGCGCCATCGCGGAGGTCGGGATCGCGGACTGGGTGGACGCCGTGGTCGCCGCGATCGACCGTGCCGCGGCTCCCGTCATCCTCGTCGGCCACAGCGGCGGCGGCAACGTCGTCTGGGCGGCCGCCGATGCGCGGCCCGATCGCGTCGCGCGGATCGTCCTGGTCGACACGGCACCGCCGCCCGACGGGGCCGGTATCTCGGAGTTCCCTGTCGTCGACGGCGTCATCCCGTTCCCCGCGTGGGATTTCTTCGACGACGCCGACATCGCCGACCTCGACACCGAGACACGGACGCTCATGGCGTCCATGGCGCATTCCGTTCCCGCGCGGGTGCCCACCGACCCGGTGTCCCTCCGCGACGATCGTCGTCATCGGATCCCGCTCACGGTGCTGTCCGGGCAGGCCGACGCCACCGCCTTCGCGGCGATGCTCGCGCAGTGGCCGTCCTACGCGGCCGAGTGGAACGCCATCGACACCTCGGAGGTGCGCGTCCTCGGCTCCGGCCACTGGCCGCAGTACTCGAAGCCCGCAGCCCTCGGCGCGGCGATCGTGGACGCCATCGCCGGGTGAGCGAGCCCGCTCAGCGGAGCGGTCTCAGTGCCCCATCCCCAGGCCGCCGTCGACGGGGATGACGGCTCCGGAGATGTACGCCGCATCGTCGGAGGCGAGCCACGCGACCACGCCGGCGACCTCGTCTGCGGTGCCGTAACGCCCGGCGGGGATGGCCTTCTTGTACTCGGCCTGCGTCTCGTCCGACAGGGTCGCGGTCATGTCGGTCTCGATGAAGCCCGGCGCGACGACGTTCGCGGTGATCCCGCGTGTTCCGAGCTCGCGGGTCAGCGAACGCGCGAACCCGACCAGTGCGCTCTTCGAGCTGGCGTAGTTGATCTGTCCCGCGGAGCCGTAGAGGCCGACGACGCTGGAGATCAGGATGACGCGGCCCCACCGCGCGCGCAACAGTCCCTTGGCCGCGCGCTTGACGACGCGGAAGGTGCCGCCGAGGTTGGTCTCGATCACGTCGTCGAAGTCGTCCTCCGACATCCGCAGCAGCAGGGTGTCGCGGGTGATGCCCGCGTTCGCGACGACGATCTCGACCGGACCGAGCTTCTGCTCGACCTCGGAGTAGGCGGCGTCCAGGGCCGCGGAGTCGGTGACGTCGGCGCGGACGGTGAGCGTTCCCTCCGGACCCTCGCCGGAGCGGGCTGTGACGGCCACTTTGTAGCCGTCGGCGACGAAGCGCCCCGCGATCGCGCGACCGATGCCGCGGTTGCCTCCGGTGATCAGCACGACTCTGTCGCTCGACATGGACTCTCCTCGACTCGGAACTCTCGACCCTCCACCCTAACGAGGACCGTCACGGATGACGCGCGTGCACGATGCCGTTTGACACCGCGCCGTCCGCACTGGAACGCTGAACCCAGTCGACGAAAGGCGCACCATGAGCGATCAGAACCCGGACCGTCCCGAGCAGCCGGCCGTCCCCGGCGCGGGATCCGACCTCCCGCCCCAGCCCCCCGCAGCACCGCCCGCAGCGCCGCCGGTGCCTCCGACCGCTCCCCCGGCACCTCCGGCCGCCCCGCCGGCCGCGCCCGCGTACGGTGCGCCCGCGTACGACGCACCGGCTCCCGCCGACGCACCGCCCTACGCCCAGCCCGGCGCGTACCCGCCGCCGGTCTACGGCACCCCGGGTGCGTACCCGCAGGCGCAGGCCTACGGCTCGGGTGCGTACACGCCCTACCCGACGGGGCCGAAGACGAACTCGCTCGCGATCGTCTCGCTCATCTTCTCGATCGTCGGCATCATCTTCATCCTCCCCTTCATCGGGTCGGTCGTCGCCGTCATCACGGGCCACATCTCGCTGAAGCAGATCAAGACGCGTAGCGAGGGCGGCCGGGGCCTGGCGCTGGCCGGCACGATCATCGGATGGGTCGGCGTCGTCCTCGCGCTCATCGGCATCGTGAGCATCATCGCGTTCGTCGCCTGGGCGTCCTCCAACCCCGGCTACTACGAGTACGGCTACAGCTCCTGAACCGCGTCTTCACGGTGTAGCCCGGCGTAGGCTGGGCTACACCGTGAAGAACGCCGCATCGCAGTCCGCGACCTCTCTGCCTCGCGCGCCGCGCGAGGACTCGAGCGCGCGGTTCGTCAAGTACATGATCATGATGGCCATCCGTGTCGGGTGCTTCATCGCGATGGTGCTCATCACCCCCTACGGCTGGTACACGTGGGTGTTCGCCGCGGGGGCCGTCTTCCTGCCGTACATCGCGGTCGTCTTCGCCAACGTCGGGCAGGAGGGCACCGCGTCCCGCGCCGTCGACCCCGGACGGGCGATCGACGCACCGCCGGCCGCGCCCGTCGTCGCGGAGGCGCCGGACGCCGCGCATCCCGACATCATCCGCATCACCGAGACACCGCGGGAGAACGAGGCATGACCGAGGTCGTCCGCTGCTCGCGCGCCGGTTGCCGCGAGAGCGCGCTCTGGCGCATCGAGTGGCGCAACCCTCGCATCCATCGCGAGGACCGCCGCAAGGTCTGGGTCGCCTGCGCGGAGCACGTGGACTACCTGCGCGACTTCCTCTCCTCGCGCTCCTTCCCGGTCGCCGTGTCGGCGTTGGCCGTCGGCGGGGCCGCGACATGACGGCTGCGCGGTCTTCCTCCGTTCTTCGCTGGACCAGCTACGTCCTCGTCGGCATCCTGTTCGCCGTCGCCTGCTTCTTCCTGTCGCAGTGGCAGTTCGCGCGGAACGCCGAACGCAGCGCGCAGCTCGAACTCGTGGAGCGGAACTACGACGCGGCGCCGCTCCCGCTGGACGCCGCGCTGCCCGACGACACCGCGTTCGACGGCGAGCTCGAGTGGCACCCGGTAGAGATCCGCGGCACCTACGACGTCGACGACCAGGTCGTCGTGCGCAACAGACCGCACGGCGGCACCGCGGCGTTCGAGGTCCTGACGCCGCTGCGCACCGACGACGGTCGCACCTTCATCGTCGACCGCGGCTGGGTTCCGCCCGCCGAGACCGGCGAGGGGACGGCCGCCGTTCCCGCACCGCCCACGGGCGAGGTGACGGTCGTCGTGCGACTCCGCGCGCCCGAGGCACTCCCCACCTCGGGTCGTAGCGCCCCCGCCGGGCAGGTTCCCACGATCCACCTGCCCCTCGTGGCCGAGACGACCGGCGCCGGCACGATCACCGGGGCGTACGGCATCCTCGTCTCCGAGACACCCGCGCCCGACACCACGCCGTACCCGCTCGGGTCGCCGTCCGAGGATCCGGGACCGCATCTGTCGTACGCCGTGCAGTGGATCCTCTTCGCCATCATGGGCTTCATCTTCATCGGCTACATCATCCGCACCGAGCGACGTCTGCGTCGTGAGGACGAGGGTGACGGCGAGGAAGCCGACGCCGAGCAGCAGTCTCGGACTCCGCGCCGCCCCCGGGCTCGCCGGGAACGCGTCGATCGCGACGCCGACGTGGAGGACGCCCTCCTCGATCGCGCCGGGCGCTGAGCTGCGCTCAGGCCAGTTCGACGAGGTCCTGGTAGTCGCGGCCCCAGAGGTCCTCGACGCCGTCCGGCAGGATCAGCACACGCTCCGGGTTGAGTGCCTCGACGGCGCCCGGGTCGTGCGAGACCAGCACCACGGCGCCCTCGTAATGCGAGAGAGCTCCGAGGATCTCCTCGCGCGAGGCCGGGTCGAGGTTGTTGGTGGGCTCGTCGAGCAGGAGCATGTTCGCGCTCGAGACCACGAGGGTGGCGAGCGAGAGGCGGGTCTTCTCGCCGCCCGAGAGCACGCCCGCCGGCTTCAGCACGTCGTCGCCGGTGAAGAGGAAGGATCCCAGCACCTTGCGGGCCTCCGTCGCGTTGATGTCGGGCGCGGCGGCCATCATGTTCTCGAGCACCGAGCGCGACACGTCGAGGTTCTCGTGCTCTTGCGCGTAGTAGCCGATCTTGAGCCCGTGACCGGGCTCGAGCACGCCGGTGTCGGGGGTGTCGACGCCGGCCAGCATCCGCAGGAGCGTGGTCTTGCCGGCACCGTTGAATCCCAGCACCACGACCTTGGATCCGCGGTCGATCGCGAGGTCGACGTCGGTGAAGATCTCGAGCGAGCCGTACGACTTCGACAGCCCCTTCGCCATGAGCGGCGTCTTGCCGCACGGCGCGGGCTTGGGGAAGCGGAGCTTCGCGACGCGCTCCTCCTGGCGCACGTCGTCGAGACCGGACAGCATCTTCTCGGCACGAGCGACCATCTGGTGCGCGGCGGCGGCCTTCGAGGCCTTCGCGCCGAAGCGCGCGGCCTGGAGCTGCAGCGCGGTCGCCTTCTTCTCGACGTTGACGCGCTCCTTCTTGCGGCGCTCCTCGTCGGCCACCCGCTGACGCAGGTAGTTCTTCCAGTTCATGTTGTAGACGTCGATGACCTGACGGTTGGCGTCCAGGTAGAAGACACGGTTGACCGTCTCTCCGACGAGTTCCACGTCGTGGCTGATCACGATCAGGCCGCCGCGGTAGGTCTTCAGGAACTCGCGCAGCCAGACGACGCTGTCGGCGTCGAGGTGGTTGGTGGGCTCGTCGAGGATCATCGTCTGCGCGTCCGAGAACAGGATGCGAGCGAGCTCGATCCGACGGCGCTGGCCGCCCGAGAGCGTCTTCAGCGGCTGATCGAGGATGCGGTCGGGAAGCGACAGGTTGTGAGCGATCGAGGCCGCCTCCGCCTCGGCGGCATACCCGCCGAGCGCCTCGAAGCGCTCGGTGAGGTTTCCGTAGCGCCGCATCGCCTTCTCGGCGACGGCGGGATCGTCGTCGCCCATCTGCAGCGACGCCTCGTGCATGCCGAGCGCGAGGGTGCCGAGGCCGCGCGCGTCGAGGATGCGCGTGCGGGCCAGCATCTCGGGGTCGCCCGAGCGCGGGTCCTGCGGCAGGTATCCCAGCTCACCCGAGCGGTCGACACCGCCTTCGGCGGGCAGCAGGTCGCCCGCGAGGACCTTGGTGAGCGTCGTCTTGCCGGCACCGTTCCGGCCGACCAGTCCGATCTTGTCCCCCGGGGACACACGGAAGGCGACATCGGTCATCAGGACGCGAGCGCCGACGCGGATCTCGAGGTCGTGCACGGCGAGCACAGCGTACGTCCGATCTGAAAGAGGAAGGTCGGCCGAGTGGCCGTCTTCCAGTCTATCGCGCACCCGGCGCCGCGGATTCGTCGCTCCTGAAAGGTTAGGGTAGCCTTTCCTCGCACCATTCCCCCTGCGAAAGGCATCTCATGCAGATCAAGCGTTGGGCCGCGATCGCGGTCGCGGCGATCTCTCTGACCGCTCTCACCGCGTGCAGCACCGGCTCGGCCGACAGCGACTCGGATGCGGGCGGCGCCGCCGGAGACGCGGGCGCCTTCCCGCTCACGATCGAGAACGCCTTCGGCGAGACCACGATCGACGCCGTGCCCGAGCGGGTCGTCACGGTCGACTGGGGAAACCAGGATGTGGCACTGGCCCTCGGCATCGTGCCGGTGGCGATGCCCAAGGTCACCTACGGCGACGAGGACGGCGACGGCCTCCTCCCCTGGGTCAAGGACAAGCTCGACGAGCTCGGCGCCGAGACGCCCACCCTGATGGACGAGACCAACGGGTACGACTACGAGGCCATCGCCGACGCGCAGCCCGACGTCATCCTCGCGGCGTACTCGGGGATGACCGAGGAGCAGTACGACACGCTCTCGAAGATCGCCCCGGTCGTCACCTACCAGGACATGGCGTGGGGAACCACCTGGCAGGACATGACCGTGCTCAACGGCACCGCGCTCGGCCTCGAGGACGAGGCGACCGATCTGGTCGCCAGCCTGGAGCAGCACGTGACCGAGACCGCCGCCCAGTACCCGGCGCTCGAGGGCAAGACGACCCTCCTCAGCTACTTCGACCCGACCGACCTCAGCACGCTCGGGTTCTACAACACCGCCGACCCGCGCGTGGGCTACCTCGAGGAGTTCGGCCTCGTCCCCTCGAGCTACGTCGACGAGCAGTCCGCGTCGTCGGACGAGTTCTGGATCGTCACGAGCACCGAGCAGATCGAGAGCTTCGACGACGTCCAGGTCATCGTGGCCTACGGCACCGAGGACACGATCGCCCAGTGGCAGGCCGACCCGCTGCTCTCGCGCATCCCCGCCGTCGCCAACGGTGCGGTCGCGATCATCCTCTCGGAGTCCACGGCATCCTCGGCCATCACGCCGTCGCCGCTCTCGATCGGCACGTCCTACGGCGACGAGTACATCCAGCTCGTCGGCGAGGCCGCAGCGAAGGCGTCCTGACCTCGATGCACGCACCGATCACGCGGTCGTGACCGCACCGCTGGAGACCGCTCCGTCCGCCGCCCCCGGCGCGCCTTCCCGGCGCCGCTGGGGGCGGCGGCGAGCCGTGTGGCTGCTCGTCCTGCTCGTGGGCCTCGTGGGGATCGGCGTGCTCTCGATCACCTTCGGCGCCCGCGCCGTGACCTGGCAGGACGTCTGGGCGGCCCTCGGCGGCGGGGTCGACACCGCCGGCTCAGCCGCGGTCGCCAAGCGCATCCCCCGGACCGTGCTGGCCATGCTCGTCGGCGGTGCGCTCGGCGTCACCGGCGCTGTCCTGCAGGGGGCCACACGCAACCCGCTCGCCGATCCTCAGATCCTGGGGATCAACGGGGGCGCCGCGCTGGCCGTGGTCATCGGGATCGCCTTCCTCGGGCTGTCGTCGCCCGCCGACTACATCTGGTTCGCGATGCTCGGCGCGGCCGGCGCGGCGCTGTTCGTCTACGCCATCGGGTCGCTCGGCCGCGGCGGCTCATCGCCCCTCAAACTCGCCCTCGCGGGGGCGGTGACCGCGGTCGCCTTCTCCTCGCTCGTGAGCGCCATCCTGCTCCCCCGCGTCGACGTCATGAGCGTCTTCCGCTTCTGGCAGGTGGGTGGCGTGGGCGGTGCCACGTGGACCTCGATCGGCCAGGTGCTGCCGTTCCTGATCGTGGGGCTCCTGATCTGCCTGATCTGCAGCCCGTCCTTGAACACGCTCGCGCTCGGCGACGAGCTGGCCGCCGGCCTCGGCGAGCGGGTGCGCACGGCACGACTCGTCTCGACGTTCGGTGCCGTCATCCTCTGCGGCGCGGCCACGGCGGTCGCTGGTCCCATCGGATTCGTCGGCCTCGTCGTCCCCCACATGTGCCGCCTGCTGATCGGCGTCGATCACCGGTGGCTGCTCCCGTTCTGCGCGGTCGGCGGTGCCGTGCTGCTCACCGCGGCTGATGTCGTCGGGCGTGTCATCGCCCGACCGGAGGAGATCGAGGTCGGCATCGTGACCGCATTGCTCGGCGCGCCGTTCTTCATCGCCATCGTGCGTCGGCAGAAGGTGCGGGCCCTGTGAGCGCCCTCGACACAGCCGCCGCGACGCAGACCCGCCGGCGCGTGCACGCCGGTCGGGCGCGCCGCTCGCGACGGTGGCTGATCGTCACGGGATCCCTCCTGGCCGCCGTGCTCGTCGCGTACGCGCTCTCGCTCATGGTGGGTCAGACCTTCTACTCCCCCGCCGAGGTGTGGGGGGTCCTGGTCGGTGAGCGCGTGCCGGGCGCCTCGTTCACGGTCGGCGAGCTCCGCTTGCCGCGGGCGACGGCAGCCCTTCTCACCGGGCTCTGCTTCGGCATGGGCGGTGTCGTCTTCCAGACCATGCTGCGCAACCCGCTCGCCAGCCCCGATGTCATCGGCATCAGCTCGGGCGCGAGCGCCGCTGCGGTCATCGGCATCGTCGTCCTGTCGCTGAGCGAGACGGCCGTGTCGTTCCTCGCCACCGCCGCGGCGCTCGGCGCGGCGATGCTGATCTACCTGCTCGCCTACAAACGCGGCGGATCCGGGGCGCGCCTCATCCTCATCGGGATCGGCGTCGCGGCGATCGCGAACAGCATCGTCGCCTACGTCATCTCGCGCGCCGCCGACTGGGATCTCCAGGTCGCGATGCGCTGGATCACCGGGAACCTCAACGATGCGACCTGGAACCGCGTCATCCCGCTGGCTCTCGTGATGATCGTGGTCGTCCCGCTGCTGCTGATGCGCGGCCGCGACCTCGAACTCATGCGTCTGGGCGATGAGACGGCGTCGGCGCTGGGGCTGCGGGTCGAACGCCAGCGCGTCCTGCTGATCGTCCTGGCCGTCTGCCTGCTGGCCTTCGCCACCGCCGCGACCGGACCCATCTCGTTCGTCGCCTTCCTCTCCGGGCCGATCGCGGTCCGCATCCTCGGTCCCGTCGGCTCGCCCCTGCTGCCCTCGGGGCTCGTCGGCGCCCTCCTCGTCCTCGTCGCGGACTTCTGCGGGCAGTACGCCTTCGGCACGCGGCTGCCCGTCGGCGTCATCACCGGTGTGCTCGGCGCGCCGTACCTCGTCTACCTGCTCATCCGCAGCAGTCGAACCGGAGGTTCGTCCCTATGACCGCGCAACGCTCGCTCGTCGTCGACGACGTCTCGCTCGCCTACGGCGACCGCGTCATCGTCGAGTCGCTCGCGCTCACCGTCCCCGCCGGACGCATCACGACCATCGTCGGAGCGAACGCGTGCGGCAAGTCGACGCTCCTGAAGTCGATGGCGCGCCTGCTCACCCCGTCCTCCGGTGCGGTGCTCCTGGACGGCAAGGCGATCCATCGCCAGCCCACCCGTCAGGTCGCCCGCACACTCGGGCTGCTTCCGCAGTCGCCCATCGCGCCCGACGGCATCGCGGTGTCGGACCTCGTGAGCCGCGGACGTCACCCGCATCAGGGCGCGCTCGCCCGCTGGACGCGCGACGACGACGACGCTGTGGCTCACGCGCTCGACGCGACCGGCACGGCACACCTGGCCGACCGCCCGGTGGACGAGCTGAGCGGCGGGCAGCGGCAGCGGGTGTGGATCGCGATGGCCCTCGCGCAGCAGACCGACATCCTGCTCCTCGACGAGCCCACCACGTTCCTCGACATCAGCCATCAGATCGACGTGCTCGATCTACTCACCGACCTCAACCGCGAACGGGGCACCACCATCGTCATGGTGCTGCACGACCTGAACCTCGCCGCCCGCTACGCCGATCATCTGGTGGCGATGGCCCACGGCCGGATGCTGGCCGCCGGATCCTCGGCCGAGGTCCTGACGGAGGACACGGTGCGGACGGTCTTCGGACTCGACAGCCGGGTGGTCGCCGATCCGCTGACGGGCCGGCCGATGGTCATCCCGATCGGGCGTCACCACACCGTCGGGACGCGCGACGATCCCGCATCCGACTGACCGCGTGACGCGAGTCGGAACAGCGACGGCTCACTCGACGCGTTCGGCCACTCCCGCACGCCAGTACCCCATGAACGCGACGCGCTTGCGGTCGACCCCGTGCTGCTGCACGAGCAGCCGGCGCAGCGTCTTGACGGTCTGCGACTCACCCGCGATCCAGGCGTAGAACTCGCCCTCGGCGCTCTCGGGGCTGTCCCAGAGCAGCTGGGTGTCGACGTCGATCTCCTCGAGCTCCTGGGGCCGGGGCGCGGCGGCCCGGGCCAGCACGCCACGCGCATGCGCGTCGGCCCACTCCGACACGGCGGCGATGAGCTTCTCGCCGTGCGGCGCCTCGCCCCGCACCACCCAGTGGACCTGCGCCGCGACGGAGAGCGGCAGGATGTCGTCGGCCGTGGGCACCTCGATGAAGGCGTCCGCGCGCACCTCGACGCCGAGCGACTCGAGGATCCCGCTGATGGCGGGCGTCGCGGTCTCGTCGCCGACGAGCAGCACGCGGCGCGCGGTGCCGGGGTGCCAGTCGATGCCGCCGTCGCTCCCCTCGGCGCGCTGGTCGGGCCCGACAATCACGAGCTCGTCGCCCGACTGCGCAGCCTCGGCCCAGGCGCCGGCGGGACCGGGATCGTGGTGCAGCACGAAGTCGATCTCGAGGAGGCGGGAGGTCGGGTCGATCCGTCGCACCGTGTAGGTGCGGAACGGCGTCCGTGCCTCCGCCGGGAGCGCTCGCCACCGGGTGTACCAGTCACCGGCGGCGATGGATGCGGGATCGTGCTGGCCGATGTCGCACACGACGCCATCCGCCGAGGGGAAGACGAGCTTCAGGCGCTGGTCGAGTCCCGACGTGCCGAAGTCGACGAACTCGGGGCACGTGAAAGCGATCCGGACGAAGTGCGGTGACAGGCGCTCGACGTGCGACACCGCCGCGATGTACGGACGGTACGCGGGACGGGTCACGAGCGCAGAGGACATGCGATAAGGCTACCCTTACCTTCGGCGCACGCCAAAGCGCTCGGCCTGCAATGAACAGCGTGCCGTGGTCAACGCAGCGCGGCGATCCGCTCCACGGCCTCGCGCAGGACGTCGGGAGAACATCCCAGGTTGATCCGCACGTGACCGCGCCCCTCGTCGCCGAAGGCGGGACCGTAGTGCAACGCCACGCGCGCCTCCGTCAGGATCCGCTTCGCCGGGTTGTCTCCCCACCCCTGTGCGGTCAGGTCGACCCACGCGAGGTATCCGGCCTCGGGGCGGCGATACCGTGCCCCGGGAAGATGTTCGGCGAGCAGATCGTCCAGCAGCACGGCGTTCGCCTCGATGGCGGCCAGCAGCGAATCCAGCCAGGGGTCGCTCTCGGGATCGAATGCGGCCACCGCGGCGATCGCGCCGAAGTACCCGGTGCGCCACTCGATCTCCTCAGGCATCCCCCGCAGCACGGCGGCCGTCTCCGGGGCGGCGGCGACCATGAGGGCGCACTTCAGTCCCGCCAGGTTGAAGGCCTTGCTCGCCGACACGAGGGCGTAGCCGAGCGCCGCGGATGCCGCCGAGGCCGCGAGGAAGGGCGTGAAGACGATGTCGGTGCGCGTGAGCGGCGCGTGGATTTCATCGCTCACGACGACGGCGTCGTGCCGCGCGGCGATCTCGGCCAGCGCGGCGAGCTCCTCCCGTGTGTGGACGGTGCCGGTCGGGTTGTGCGGATTGCACAGCAGCAGGGCGCGTGCCCCGCCGGCGAACGCGCGTTCGATGCCGTCCAGATCGAGGCGATAGTCGCCGGCTCCCTCGACGAGCGGCACACGCTCGACGACACCGCCCGCTTCGGGCACCGCTTCGTAGAACGGCGGATACACCGGTGGGGTGACGACGACGCGGTCCCCCGGGCTGATCGTCCGCCGGAGGATCTCGACGACGCCCATGATGACGTCCCCGGTGGAACGCATCCGCGTGGGATCGGGGCGCCATCCGAAACGCCGCCCGGCGAACGCCGCGTACGCCGAGCGCACACCGGACTCGCCGGGCGTGTACCCGGTGTCACCGCGCTCGACGGCGCCGTGAAGCGCCGCCGTGATCGCCGGGGCCAACGGGTAGTCGGTCTCGGCCACGAACAGCGGCAGCACGTCGCGGGGGTAGGTTCGCCACTTCGCGCTCCCCCGCTCGCGGAGGAGATCGAGCGGCAGGGCTTCCAGAGGCGCAGCGGTCACACCACCGAGCCTAACGGCGCCGACGGGGCGGCCCCGGGGTCAGATCGCGAAGCCGAGGGCGCGCATCATGTCGCGCCCGTCGTCGGTGATCCGCTCGGGACCCCACGGCGGCATCCACACCCAGTTGATCCGGAAGCGGTCGACCACGCTGTCCAGCGACTGCGCGGTCTGCTCTTCGAGCACATCGGTCAGCGGGCAGCCAGCCGATGTGAGCGTCATGTGGATGACGAGAGCGTCGTTCTCGTCATCCCAGGCGAGGTCGTAGATCAGCCCGAGGTCGACGACGTTGATCCCGAGTTCGGGATCCATGACGTCCTTGAGCGCCTCGGTGACCTCGTCGTACTTCTCAGGAGTGAGCGTCGCGGTCATGATCGGAGTCTACGCGTCCGCCGCGGTGGCGGCCTCGAGGAACCGGTCGTAGCCCTCGTTCTCGAGACGCTCTGCCAGCTCCGGACCGCCCTCTTCCGCCACCCGGCCGCGCACGAGCACGTGGACGAAGTCGGGCCGGATGTAGTTGAGGATCCGGGTGTAGTGCGTGATCAGCAGCACGCCCAGGTCGGTCTCGCTCTTGGCGCGGTTCACACCCTCGGACACGATCTTGAGTGCGTCCACGTCCAGGCCGGAGTCCGTCTCGTCGAGAACGGCGATCCGGGGCTTCAGCAGCTCGAGCTGCAGGATCTCGTGGCGCTTCTTCTCGCCACCCGAGAAGCCCTCGTTGACGTTGCGCTGGGCGAACTTGCCGTCCATGCGGAGGTTCGACATCGCGGACTTGACGTCCTTCGTCCACGTGCGGATCGAGGGCGCTTCGCCGTCGATCGCCGTCTTCGCGGTGCGCAGGAAGTTGGTGACGGTCACGCCGGGGATCTCGACGGGGTACTGCATCGCCAGGAACAGACCCGCGCGTGCGCGCTCGTCGACGGTCATGGCGAGCACGTCCTCGCCGTCGAGCGTGATGGAGCCGCTCGTGACGGTGTACTTGGGGTGGCCGGCGATCGTGTACGCGAGCGTCGACTTGCCCGAGCCGTTGGGGCCCATGATGGCGTGCGTCTCGCCGGTGCGGATGGTGAGGGTCACCCCGTTGAGGATGGGGGTGGTTCCTTCATCGGTCTCGACCGTCACGTGGAGGTCGCGGATCTCGAGGACAGACATGTCGGATTCCTTCGTCAGTTCACAACTTTGGTCACGGCCGGATCGATGAAGACATCGTCGGCGTCGATCGTGACCTCGAAAACGGGCACCGGCTCGTAGGCCGGCAGGTTGAGCGGGTGACCGGTCTGGAGCGAGAACGCCGAGCCGTGGGCCCAGCATTCCAGCGTCTCGCCGTCGACGAAGCCGTCGGACAACGAGACGTCGCCGTGCGTGCAGCTGTCACCGATCGCGTGCACGTCGCCGTTGCCGTCGAGCACGATGGCGATCGCGACCCCGTCGACCTCGACACGGCGGGCTTCATCCTGCACGAGCTCGCTGAGCGCGCAGACGCGCGTCGCGGTCATCGGGCCGGACCCTGTTCGAGCTCGGCCTCGATCGCGGCGACCAGACGCTGCTCGAGCTCCGGAACGCCCATCTTCTGCACGATCTCCATCAGGAAGCCGATCACGACGAGTCGACGTGCTTCTTCCTCGTCGATCCCCCGCGCCTGCAGGTAGAACAGCTGCTCGTCGTCGAATCGACCGGTCGCGCTCGCGTGTCCGGCGCCGCGGATGTCGCCCGTCTGGATCTCGAGGTTCGGGATCGAGTCGGCGCGAGCGCCGTCCGTGAGCACGAGGTTGCGGTTCGCCTCGTACGAGTCGGTGCCGACCGCATCCGGGCCGATGAGCACGTCGCCGATCCACACCGAGCGGGCGGTGTCGCCCTGGAGCGCACCCTTGTAGAGCACGTCGCCCGAGGTCTGTGCGCCGTGGTGGTGCAGGAAGACCTGGCTCTCGAGGTGCTGTCCGGCATCGGCGAACGACAGCCCGTACAGCTCGCCGCGCGAGCCGGTTCCGGCGAGGTCGACGCTCGGGTTGATGCGCACGAGCGACCCGCCGAAGCTCACGACGACGTGGCGCAGCGTCGCATCGCGGTCGACGCGCGCCTGGTGAGCGGCCACGTGGACCGCGTCGTCATCCCACTCCTGCACCGCGACGACCGTCAGCGATGCACCGTCGCGCACGATGATCTCGACGTTCTCCGACAGCGCGGCCGTGCCGGCATGCCGGAGCACGATCGTGCCCCGCGCGTTCGGCTGCGCCTCGAGCACGATGTGCGCGTGAGCGACGCCGCCCGCACCGCGGAGGTCGACGATCGTGGGCTCCTCGAGCTCGACGCCCGCCGGGATGCTCAGGTAGACCGCCTCGGTCGCTCGCGACCACGCGATGGCGGCCGTGACGTCCTCGGCGACGAAGACGTCGCCGCGCGGCGCTTCGCCGTGCCGGAGCCCGGCAGCGGCCAGCGGTCCGGCCACGGTGATCGAGACGGCGGCTTCGGCGCCCGGGGCGTCGGTCAGCAGCGACGCGATCCGGTCGAGCGGCGTGTGCTTCCAGTTCACCTCGCGCCCGGACGGAACCGGGAAGGACGCGGGGTCGTTGGAGCGCTCGCGCGCCGAGCGGGTCTGCACCGGTACGAATGCGGCGGCAGGGTCAATATGCCCCGTCACGGTGGATGCCGTGGGGGCTTCGGCCTGTGCGGTCATCAGCCGACGGATCCTTCCATGCCCATCTCGATGAGCTTGTTGAGTTCGAGTGCGTACTCCATGGGCAGTTCCCGCGCGATGGGCTCGATGAACCCGCGCACGATCATCGCCATGGCCTCGTCCTCGGCGAGTCCGCGGCTCATGAGATAGAAGAGCTGCTCCTCGCTGACCTTCGACACCGTCGCCTCGTGGCCCAGCTGGACGTCGTCGACACGGATGTCGATGGCGGGGTAGGTGTCGGAGCGCGAGATGCTGTCGACGAGCAGCGCGTCGCAGCGCACGGTGTTGGCGGAGTGGTGGGCGTTGGCGTCCACGCGCACCTCGCCGCGGTAGCCCGCGCGACCGCCGCCGCGCGCGATCGACTTCGAGACGATCGAGGACTGCGTGTACGGCGCCATGTGGATCATCTTGGCGCCGGCGTCCTGGTGCTGGCCGGGGCCCGCGAAGGCCACGGACAGGGTCTCGCCCTTGGCGTGCTCGCCCATCAGGTAGATCGAGGGGTACTTCATCGTGACCTTGGACCCGATGTTTCCATCGACCCATTCCATCGTGGCGCCCTCGTGGGCGACGGCACGCTTGGTCACGAGGTTGTACACGTTGTTCGACCAGTTCTGGATCGTCGTGTACCGCACCCGGGCGTTCTTCTTGACGATGATCTCGACGACCGCGGAGTGCAGCGAGTCGCTCTTGTAGATCGGCGCCGTGCAGCCCTCGATGTAGTGGACGTAGGAGCCCTCGTCCGCGATGATCAGGGTCCGCTCGAACTGGCCCATGTTCTCGGTGTTGATGCGGAAGTACGCCTGCAGCGGGATCTCGACGTGCACGCCCTTGGGGACGTAGACGAACGAGCCGCCGGACCAGACCGCCGTGTTCAGCGCGGCGAACTTGTTGTCGCCGGCCGGGATCACGGTGCCGAAGTACTCGTGGAAGAACTCGGGGTGCTCGCGCAGCGCCGTGTCGGTGTCCATGAAGATGACGCCCTGTGCCTCCAGATCCTCCTGGATCTGGTGGTAGACGACCTCGGACTCGTACTGAGCGGCGACGCCCGAGACCAGGCGCGAGCGCTCCGCCTCGGGGATTCCCAGCTTCTCGTACGTGTTGCGGATGTCCTCCGGCAGGTCCTCCCAGGTCTGGGCCTGCTTCTCGGTGGAGCGCACGAAGTACTTGATGTTGTCGAAGTCGATGCCGCTGAGATCAGCACCCCAGGTGGGCATCGGCTTGCGCCCGAAGAGCTGGTAGCCCTTCAGCCGGGCGTTCAGCATCCACTCCGGCTCGGCTTTCAGCGCCGAGATGTCACGGACACCGGCTTCGCTGAGGCCGCGCTTCGCGCTGGCGCCGGCGGCATCGGGGTCGTGCCACCCGAACTCGTAGACACCCAGCCCCTCCAACTCGGGACGATCGATAAGCACATCCGACATGGCGTGTCACTCTCCTCTTAGAACCGAACGGTGTCATCCGCTCCGGCATTCCGCTCCTGGACGTCGATCTCAGGGGGGTGCCGTCTTCGGCTCGATCAGAAGGCGCAGGCGTGCACCTAAACTGTGGGTGACGTGGAACGCTCGGGCGCCGCGTCACGAACCCCTTGATTCTACAGGGTCGCCCTCGCCTTCGGGCGGGCCGACCCCGCGCGCCACCCGATGCGCGCGTCGCGCAGGAGGCGCACGATGGCCGTCGACACCCGTCCGGAGAAGGACACCCGCCTGCTCGAGCGCTTCGTCGCCTGGCTTCCGACCGCCGTCGATCGCCGCATCCGCGTCTTCGCGTGGCTCTCGTTCCTGGCCGAGGTGTTGATCATCGCCACCGGCGGCGCCGTGCGCCTCACCGGGTCGGGCCTGGGCTGCCCCACCTGGCCCACCTGCACCGCCGACTCGATCGTGAACACGCCCGCGATGGGCATCCACGGGTTCATCGAGTTCGGCAACCGCACGCTGACGGGCCTCGTCGGCATCCTCGCGCTCGGCGTGGTCGTGCTCCTCTGGCGCCTGCGCCGCGAACGCCGCGACCTCTTCGTGCTGGGCTCGATCGTGCTCGGCGGCGTCGTCGCCCAGGCGCTCGTTGGCGGCGTCACGGTGCTCACCGGCCTGAACCCGTTCATCGTCGGATTCCACTACGTGGCCTCGCTGAGCCTCGTCTGCGTCTGCGCCGCCTTCCTGGTGCGGATGAACGCCCCCGCCGGCCCACGGGTCGCGGCAGCGCCCCGCTGGTACGCCATCACGACGCACTTCACGACGCTCGTGCTCGCCGTGACGATCGTCTTCGGTGTGCTCACTACCGGCGCCGGGCCCCACTCGGGCGACGCTGACGCCGGTCGCAACGGATTCGACGCCGAAATCCTCGAGCACATCCACGCGTGGCCGGGATACGTCCTGCTCGTGCTGACCGTTCTGCTTGCGGCGGTCGCGTGGATCCGCCGGCTTCCGGTGCGACGTTGGATCACCGCGCTCCTGCTCGTCGAGATCGTGCAGATCCTGGTCGGGCTCTACCAGGCCCGCAATGGCCTACCCGAGTTCGCCGTGGGCGTGCACATGGTGCTGGCCGCCCTCACCGCCGCGGCCATGACCGCGGTCGTGCTGGGGCTCAAGAAGCCCGCTCCGGCACCCGCATCCTCAGCGACCGCATAGGCGACTCATCGCGCGCACCTCAGTGGCGCCGCGAGGGTGGCGGACGGCGCGGCAACCGTTGTCGCCCGTAGAGGAGCCCCGCGCATGAACATCCGCCCCCGCCCGACCCGCAGTATCCCGTTCTGGATCCTCGTCGCAGGCTCGGCCGCGAGCCTGGGCTACGGCCTCTGGCTGACCTCCGACAAGATCTCGGTGATGACCTCGACGCTGCTCGACGGTTCGGCCAGCGGCGTCGAGGTGTACGCCGGCCAGGCATGGGCCGTGTTCGCCGCGGCATTCGTCGGCGCGGGCCTCATCGGCCTTGTCGCATCGCTCTCGCTCGTGGTTGCGGCATCGCTGTTCGCGCGGCCCGCACCCGAGACCGAGGTAGCGGACGACGAGATCGCGGACGAGCCCGTTGACGAGTCTGTGCCGGTGGACGAGGTCGAGGTCCTCGCGGACGACGGCGTCACCGCCGAAGAGAACGTTCCCGCCGCGCGCTGAGCGCGATCAGAACGGCAGCAGCGGGTCGACCGCGATCGCGACGAACAGCAGCGTGAGATACGTGATGGACGCGTGGAAGACGCGCATCGGTCGCGGCTCGGTCCCGCGCACGGCCCGGTTGTAGAGCCGGTGGGATTCGTAGAGGAACCATCCGCCGAAGACGACTGCGGAGGCCGTGTACACGAGTCCCATCGGTGCGACGGGGATGAGGAGCAGCGAACAGGCCACCGTCGCCCAGGCGTACAGGATGACCTGCAGACCGACCTGGGACCCCGAACGCGTGGCGCCGAGCATCGGCACGTCCACGTCCTCGTACTGGGTCTTGTACTTCATCGAGAGCGGCCAGTAGTGCGGCGGCGTCCACAGGAACACCAGCACGAACAGGATCGCGGCCGACCACGAGAGGGATCCGGTGACCGCCGACCAGCCGATGACCACAGGGAAGCAGCCGGCGATGCCGCCCCAGACGATGTTCTGCTCGGTGCGGCGCTTCAGCAGGATCGTGTAGATCACGACGTAGAAGAAGATGGCGGCCGCGGAGAGGGCGGCGGTCAGCCAGTTCGTCATGAGGAGCAGCCACACGGTGGAGGAGACCGCCAGCGACCAGGCGAAGATCAACGCGCCGCGCGGCGACACCTCGCCCGTCACGAGCGGACGGTTCTCGGTGCGCTGCATGTGCGCGTCGATGTCGCGGTCGAGGTACATGTTGAACGCGGCGGCGGATCCGGCGCTCAGCGATCCGCCGATCACGGTGGCCAGCACGAGCCAGATGTCGGGAAGACCGTTCTGGGCCAGGATCATGACGGGAACCGTCGTGACCAGCAGCAGCTCCAGCACACGCGGCTTCGTCAGCGTGATGTAGGCGCGGACCGTCCGGCCGAGCGGCCGTCGGACGGTGGATGCGGTGGCGCCCGCGCTCGTCATGGTGTCCATCTGCGTCGTAATCGCCCCTCGTCGACCTCCGGACCAGTCTATGCTGAAACGACACGCGCGCCTCGCGCGGGCGGGGCCGTCGCACGGCCCGCACACCCGCATTCATAGGCGCACTCCTCTTTCTGGAAAGGCGGTCCTGTGGCCGATTTGCGTTGGGACGAGACCGATGGGCGCGCCGTGGACACGGCACGCATCCTCGCGGCGGATGCCGTGGAGAAGGTGGGCAACGGCCACCCCGGCACCGCGATGAGCCTGGCGCCGGCGGCGTACCTGCTCTACCAGCGGGTGCTGCGCCACGACCCCGCCGACCCGCACTGGCTGGGCCGCGACCGCTTCATCCTCTCGGCGGGCCACTCCTCGCTGACGCAGTACGTGCAGCTCTACCTGGGAGGCTTCGGGCTCGAGCTCGACGACCTCAAGGCGCTGCGCACCTGGGGCTCGCTGACCCCGGGCCACCCGGAGTACCGCCACACCAAGGGCGTCGAGATCACGACCGGCCCGCTCGGACAGGGGCTGGCCTCGTCGGTCGGCTTCGCGTACGCGGCCCGCTACGAGCGCGGCCTGTTCGACCCCGAGGCCCCGGCCGGCACGTCCCCGTTCGACCACTTCGTCTACGTCATCGCCTCCGACGGCGACCTCGAAGAAGGCGTGACGAGCGAGGCGTCGTCGCTCGCCGGACACCAGCAGCTCGGCAACCTCGTCGTCATCTACGACTCCAACCAGATCTCGATCGAGGACGACACGAACGTCGCCTTCACGGAGGACGTCGCCGCGCGCTACGAGGCGTACGGCTGGCAGGTCATCACGGTCGACTGGAAGAAGACCGGGCAGTACGTCGAGGACGTCGCCGAGCTCTACGCCGCGATCGAGCAGGCCAAGGGCGAGACCGACAAGCCCTCGCTCGTGATCCTCAAGACGATCATCGGCTGGCCGTCGCCCGGCAAGCAGAACACGGGCAAGATCCACGGCTCCGCACTCGGCGCGGACGAGCTCGCGGCCACCAAGAAGGTCCTCGGCTTCGACCCGGAGCAGAGCTTCGAGGTCGCCGACGACGTCCTGGCCCGCACCCGCGACCTCGTCGCCCGCGGCGAGCAGGAGAAGGCCGCCTGGCAGGAGTCGTTCGACGCCTGGGCCACCGCGAACCCGGAGCGGAAGGCGCTGCTCGACCGGCTCCTCGCGCGGGAGCTCCCGTCCGACATCGCCGATGCGCTGCCGGTTTTCGAGTCCGGCAAGGAGGTGTCGACCCGCGCCGCATCCGGCCAGGTCATCAACGCTCTCGCGGCACAGCTCCCCGAGCTCTGGGGCGGGTCGGCCGACCTCGCCGAGTCGAACCTGACGACGATCAAGAACGCGCCTTCGTTCATCCCCGAGGAGTGGTCGACGCACGAGTGGCAGGGCTCGCCCTACGGCCGCGTCCTCCACTTCGGCATCCGCGAGCACGCCATGGGGTCCATCCTCAACGGCATCGTGCTGCACGGACCGACCCGCCCCTTCGGCGGGACGTTCCTGATCTTCAGCGACTACATGCGCCCGCCGGTGCGTCTGGCCGCTCTCATGGACATCCCCACGATCTTCGTCTGGACCCACGACTCGATCGCCCTCGGCGAGGACGGCCCGACGCACCAGCCGATCGAGCAGGTCGCCACGCTCCGTGCGATCCCGAACTTCGCGCTCGTGCGTCCGGCCGACGCCAACGAGACGTCGGTGGTGTGGCTCGAGATGCTGCGTCGCACGGCGGGGCCCTCGGGCATCGCCCTCACGCGTCAGAACATCCCCGTGTTCGAGCGCGGCGACGGCCCGGCCACCGGCGAGCAGTTCGCCTCGGCCGAGCTGGCCGCGAAGGGTGCGTACGTCCTGGCCGAGGCGCCCGGCGGCACGCCCGACGTCATCCTCATCGCCACCGGCTCCGAGGTGCAGCTGGCCGTCAGCGCCCGCGAGACGCTCGCCGCCGAGGGCGTCAACGCCCGCGTCGTGTCGGCCCCCTCGCTGGAGTGGTTCGCCGAGCAGGACGAGGAGTACCGCGCGTCGGTGCTCCCCGCCTCCGTGCGGGCGCGCGTGTCGGTCGAGGCCGGCATCGCCCTGCCGTGGCGCGGCATCGTCGGCGACGCGGGACGTTCCGTGTCGATCGAGCACTTCGGCGCCTCCGCCGACTACAAGACCCTTTTCGAGAAGTTCGGCATCACCGCTGAGGCGGTGGTGGCAGCCGCACGCGAGAGCATCGCGGCCGCCGCCGAGTGAGCACCAGGAGTTCCATCACCATGAGCACCCCCACTGCCCAGCTGTCCGCCGCCGGCGTCAGCATCTGGCTCGACGACCTCTCGCGCGAGCGCATCACCTCCGGCAACCTCGCCGGCCTGATCACCGAGCGCAACGTCACCGGCGTCACCACCAACCCGACCATCTTCCAGGGCGCCATCTCGGCCGGCGTCGGCTACGAAGAGGCGCTGGCCGCCCAGGCCGCCGCCGGGGCATCGGTCGACGACGCGATCTTCGCGATCACGACGACCGACGTGCGCGACGCCAGCGACATCTTCCGTCCCGTCTTCGACGCGACGAACGGTGTCGACGGACGCGTGTCGATCGAGGTCTCCCCCGACCTCGCCCACGACACCGCCGCGACCGTGGCACAGGCCAAGGAGCTGTGGGCGACCGTCGACCGCCCCAACGCCCTGATCAAGATCCCCGCGACCAAGGCCGGGCTCCCCGCCATCACCGAGGTCATCGGTGCCGGCATCTCGGTGAACGTCACGCTGATCTTCAGCCTCGAGCGCTACGCCGCCGTGATCGACGCCTACCTCGCGGGCGTCGAGAAGGCCAAGGCCGCGGGCATCGACATCTCGACCCTGCAGTCGGTCGCGTCGTTCTTCGTGTCCCGCGTGGACACCGAGGTCGACAAGCGCCTCAAGGCCATCGGCACGGATGAGGCCACGGCACTGCTCTCGAAGGCAGGCGTGGCGAACGCCCGCCTGGCCTACGAGCTGTTCGAGACGTCGTTCGGCACCCCGCGCGCGCATGCCCTGCTCGAGGCCGGCGCCACCCTGCAGCGGCCGCTGTGGGCGTCGACCGGCGTCAAGGACCCGGCGCTGCCCGACACGCTCTACGTCACCGAGCTCGTCGCCCCCGGCACGGTCAACACCATGCCCGAGAAGACGCTCGAGGCGACCTTCGACCACGGTGAGATCACCGCGGACACGATCACGGCCGGCATCCCGTCCGCGCACGAGGTGTTCGCGCAGCTCGCCGCGGTAGGCGTCGACTTCGACGACGTGACCCAGGTGCTCGAGGACGAGGGCGTCGAGAAGTTCATCGTGTCGTGGCACGACCTCAAGGGCACGGTGGAAGCGGCTCTGAAGGACGCCCGATGAGCTTCGACATCCACCTCAGCGGACACGTCCGCGATGTGGTCGACCAGACCCTTCCCGGTCTGGTCGCATCGCTGGTGGCCTCGGGCATCACAGCCGGCGATGCCGAGCTGTGGGGCCCGGCGGCCGCCGACGAGGCGTCGCGCCGTCTCGGCTGGGTGGATGCGGTCACGATCTCGCGCCCGCTGGTGAGCGAGATCGAGACCCTGCGCGATGTGCTGCGCGCCGACGGCGTGACGCGCATCGTGCTGGCGGGCATGGGCGGATCCTCCCTCGGGCCCGAGGTGATCGCGCAGACCTCCGGTGTGCCGCTGGTCATCCTGGACTCGACGGCGCCCGGCGAGGTCCTCGCCGCGCTGGAGGGCGATGCCGAATCGGGCTCGCTCGCCCAGACCGCGCTCGTCGTCTCGTCGAAGTCCGGCTCCACCATCGAGACGGACTCGGCCAAGCGCGCCTTCGAAGCCGCCTACCGCGACCTGGGGATCGACCCGGCGTCCCGCATCGTGGTCGTCACCGATCCGGGCTCTCCGCTCGAGCAGTCGGCGATCGAGGACGGCTACCGGGTGTTCACCGCCGACCCGAACGTCGGCGGTCGCTACTCGGCCCTCACCGCCTTCGGCCTCGTCCCGACGGGGCTGGCGGGCGTGGACGTCTCGGAGCTGCTCGACGAGGCCGAGGCGACGCTGCTCGAGGTCGCCATCGACGACCCCCGCAACCCGGCCCTGACGCTCGCCGCCGCGATCGCCGGCGGAACCCCGCGACGCGACAAGCTGGGTCTGGTCACCGACGGCACCCACATCGTGGGACTGCCCGACTGGATCGAACAGCTGATCGCGGAGTCCACCGGCAAGGACGGCACGGGCATCCTGCCCGTCGTGCTGCTGCCGGTCTCGCCCGAGATCGAGCAGGCGCCCGAAGACCTGCAGATCGTGCGCCTGGTCGACGACGTGCGCCACGACCACCTGTTCGAGCACCACCGCGGCGAGATCCTCGTCGCGGGCTCGCTCGGCGCACAGCTCGTGGTCTGGGAGTATGCGACGGCGATCGCCGGACGCATGCTCGGCATCAACCCGTTCGATCAGCCCGACGTCGAATCCGCCAAGGTCGCCGCTCGGGGTCTGCTGGATGAGCGCCCCGCGCCCGTCCCAGCGGTCTTCACCGCGGACGGCATCGAGGTGCGGGTCTCCGACCCGGAGCTCGCCGCATCCGGCACGGTCGCGGGCGTCCTCGACGCCCTGTGGACGCGGCTGGGCGCGGACGGATACGTGTCGCTGCAGGCCTACGTCGACCGCACGCGGTTCGACCGTCTCTCGGGACTGCGCGAGCTCGTCGCCGCGGACTCCGGACGCCCGACGACCTTCGGATGGGGACCCCGGTTCCTGCATTCGACCGGTCAGTTCCACAAGGGCGGCCCCGCGACCGGTGTCTTCGTGCAGATCCTGCAGCGCACCGACACCGACGTCGAGATCCCCGGCCGACCCTTCACCTTCGGTCAGTTGATCGAGGCGCAGGCTGCAGGAGATGCCGCCGTGCTCTCCGACAGCCACGGCCGCCCCGTCGTCACGCTGACCCTGATCGACGCGCAAGCCGACGTGCTCGCGTTGTTCGAAGCCGCTCAATAGGAGACGAATTCCTCGATGACTGCCGAGATCTCGCGGGGGCACAACCCCCTCCGCGATCAGGATGACCGGCGCCTGAACCGCATCGCCGGTCCGAGCGCCCTCGTGATCTTCGGTGTGACGGGCGACCTGTCACGCAAGAAGCTCATGCCCGCCGTGTACGACCTCGCCAACCGCGGTCTGCTGCCGCCCGGTTTCGGTCTGGTCGGCTTCGCCCGACGCGACTGGGCCGACGAGGACTTCGCCGAGGTCGTGCGCCAGGCCGTCAAGGAGCATGCGCGCACCGAGTTCCGCGACGAGACCTGGGAGCAGTTGCTGCAGGGCATCCGCTTCGTCCAGGGCGAGTTCGACGACCTGGAGGCCTTCCAGCGCCTGCGCGAGACCGTCGAGCAGCTCGACGAGCAGCGCGGCACGATGGGCAACCACGCGTACTACCTGTCGATCCCGCCGAAGGACTTCCCGATCGTCGCTCAGCAGCTGAAGGCGTCGGGGCTCGTCGACGACAGTGCCGGGGGCGACGACCGGTGGCGCCGCGTCGTCATCGAGAAGCCGTTCGGTCATGACCTCGACTCGGCCCGCGCGCTGAACGATGCGCTGCGCTCGGCGTTCCCGGCCGACTCGATCTTCCGCATCGATCACTACCTCGGCAAGGAGACCGTCCAGAACATTCTGGCGCTGCGCTTCGCGAACGAGCTCTACGAGCCGATCTGGAACAACAACTACGTGGACCACGTGCAGATCACCATGGCCGAGGACATCGGCGTGGGCGGTCGCGCCGGCTACTACGACGGCATCGGCGCGGCGCGCGACGTCATCCAGAACCACCTGCTGCAGCTCCTCGCGCTCACCGCGATGGAGGAGCCCATCACCTTCGACGCCGCTCAGCTGCGCGCCGAGAAGGAGAAGGTGCTCGCTGCCGTGACGCTGCCGGACGATCTCGGCACCGCCACCGCGCGCGGCCAGTACGCGGGTGGCTGGCAGGGCGGCGAGAAGGTGCTGGGCTTCCTCGAAGAGGACGGCATGGCGCCCGACTCGGGCACCGAGACGTACGCGGCGATCAAGCTCGACATCAACACGCGTCGCTGGGCGGGGGTGCCCTTCTACCTGCGGGCTGGAAAGCGCCTCGGCCGGCGGGTGACCGAGATCGCGGTCGTGTTCAAGCGCGCACCCGAGCACCTCTTCGGTCGCAGCCAGACCTCGGGCCTCGGCCAGAACGCTCTCGTGATCCGCGTGCAGCCGGATGAGGGCGTCACGATCCGATTCGGCTCGAAGGTCCCCGGCGCCGACATGCAGGTGCGCGATGTGACGATGGACTTCGGCTACGGCCACGCCTTCACCGAGGCGAGCCCCGAAGCCTACGAGCGCCTCATCCTCGACGTCCTGCTGGGCGACCCGCCGCTGTTCCCGCGGCACGAAGAGGTCGAGCTCAGCTGGAAGATCCTCGACCCGATCGAGAAGTTCTGGGAGGCTCAGGGCGGCCCGCTCGAGCAGTACTCCCCCGGTTCCTGGGGGCCGCACTCGTCCGACGAGCTGCTGGCCCGCGATGGTCGCACCTGGAGGCGCCCGTGATCGTCGATCTGCCCGACACCACCGTCAGCAAGATCTCCCGCTCGCTCGTGAGCGTGCGGGAGGAGGGCGGGGCGGTTGCGCTCGGCCGTGTGCTGACGCTCATCATCGCGACCCGTCACGGCATCGAGGAGGAGGCCATCGAGGCCGCCAACGATGCCTCGCGCGAGCACCCGATGCGCGTCATCGTGCTGATGCTCGACGACCCCGACGGCGAGCCCCGCCTCGACGCGCAGATCCGCGTGGGCGGCGACGCCGGAGCCAGCGAGGTCGTGCTCCTGCGGGCCCACGGCGCGGCCGGCTCCAATGCCGAGAGCCTCGTCACGGGGCTCCTGCTGCCCGACGCTCCGGTGGTCGCCTGGTGGCCCGCCGACACACCCGAGGTGCCCTCGCGCTCGGCGATCGGCCGCATCGCTCAGCGCCGCATCACCGACGCCGCCACGCAGCCCGATCCGCACGAGTGGGTCCTGAATCTCGGAGGCCACTACGCCCCCGGCGACACGGATCTGGCGTGGACGCGGCTCACGCGCTGGCGCGAGCAGCTCGCCGCCGTCCTCGACCAGCCCCCGTACGAGACGGTGACCGCGGCCGAGGTGCTGGGCGCCGAGGACTCCCCCTCGACGCCGCTGCTCGCGGCATGGCTCACTCTGCAGCTGAAGATCGACGTCACCTGGCGCTACCTCGACCCGCAGGAGTGGGAGAGCGGCATCAAGTCGGTGCGTCTGACGCGCGCGAGCGGCGACATCGTGCTCGAGCGTCCCGAGTCGAGCACGGCCATCCTGACCCAGCCGGGTCAGCCGAGCCACGACCTCGCCTTCCCCCGTCGTTCGCTGCGCGAGTGCCTGGCAGAGGAACTGCGTCGCCTTGACCCCGACGTGCTGTACGGTCGGGTCGTGACCGAAGGATGCGCCCTCGCCGAGTCGACGCAAGCGGAACCCCGTGGCTGAGTACGTCGACAAACAGGTCGTCGTCCGCGCCGACCCCGACCGGGTCGCGCATGCCGTGGCCACGCGGCTGCTGAGCCGGATCGCCAAGCGCATCGTCGAAGGCAAGAAGGCGCACATCTCCCTGACGGGCGGTTCCATGGCGGCGCGTGTGCTCTCGGCCGTCGCGGCGCACCCGCGCTGCCGCGAGATCGAATGGGCGTCGGTGCACTTCTGGTGGAGCGACGAGCGCTTCGTGCCCCGGGGCGCCGCCGACCGCAACGACACGGATGCGTTCTCGTCGCTGCTCGATCTGATCGACATCCCGCGGGGGAACGTCCACACGATGGCCGCGAGCGACGACGGCATCGACCTGGATGCGGCCGCCGAGGCCTACGCGCGCGAGCTGGCGACGTTCGCCGATCCGGCGGTCGGTGAGTGGCCGTCGTTCGACGTCTGCTTCCTGGGTGTCGGACCCGACGCGCACATCGCGTCGCTGTTCCCGGACCGGCCCGAGATCCAGGTCACCGATCGCGCGGTCCTCTCGGTGCGGGACTCCCCCAAGCCCCCCTCGGAGCGCATCACGATGACCCGCCCGGTCATCAACTCCTCCAAGCGCGTCTGGCTCGTCCTGGTCGGTGAGGACAAGGCGTCCGCGCTGGGTCTGGCTCTCGCCGGCGCCAGCTACCAGAGTGTGCCGGCCGCCGGCGCCAAGGGCCGCAAGCGCACGGTGTTCTTCGTCGACGAAGCCGCGGCGGGCAAGGTGCCGCCGGAGCTCATCGACAGCGAGTACTGACGGTTCGCGTCATTCGACGCGAATGACGAAGGGGCGGATGCTGATGCATCCGCCCCTTCGTCGTCGCTCGTGCGGTCAGCTCTGGCCGCGACGCTCACGGACCTTCTGCATGGCCTCGTCGAGGAGCTGTTCCGCCTCGTCGTCGGTGCGACGTTCCTTCACGTAGGCGAGGTGGGTCTTGTAGGGCTCGCTCTTGGCGAGCGCCGGCGGGTTCGCCTTGTCGCGCCCGGCGGGCAGCCCGGAATGAGGCGAATCGATCGTCTCGGGGATCTCGTCCTCGGGGATTCCCGCGGCGAAGTGACGGACGGTCTCGTTGCCGAGCGCGTCCCAGTACGAAACGGTGAGCCGGTCGGCGTGATAGCCGTGATCCTGCTCGCCCATCGGCCCCGCGCCGACGCGCGTGCCGCGAATGGCATTCCCCCCGGTGGCCATGGTCAGACCAGCCCGGTGAACTTGGTGACGAGCCCGATACCGACGATCGCGACGAACCAGACGAGCGCGAGCACGACGGTGAAGCGGTTGAGGTTGCGCTCGGCGAGCCCGGAGGACCCGAGAGAGGAGCTCATGCCGCCGCCGAACATGTCGGAGAGGCCGCCACCGCGGCCCTTGTGCAGCAGGATGAGCAGGGTCAGCAGCAGGCTCGTGATGCCGAGAAGCACCTGGAGCACGAACTCGAGGATCTGCACTGTAGTTGACGACCTTCCCAGCGATCCCGCGGATCGCACGACGTTCTACTATATCGGGCCGGAGACGCCCTCCGTGGGAGGCGGGTCCGCCGCCTCCCACGGAGAGATGTCAGACCCCGACGTGCTTCTGGAAGCGGATGATCGCCGCGAACTCGTCTGCGACGAGGCTCGCGCCGCCGACGAGCGCGCCGTCGACATCCGGTTCCCGCATGAAGGTGGCGATGTTGCTCGACTTGACCGATCCGCCGTACAGCACGCGCGTGCGTGCGGCGGCGTCCGCGCCGAGCTTCTCGGCGACGACACCGCGGAGAGTGGCACACACATCCTGCGCCTGCTGGGGCGTGGCGGCCTGACCCGAGCCGATGGCCCAGACCGGCTCGTACGCCACGACGATGTCGGCGTCGGCGGCGACACCCTCGAGTGCCACCGTCAGCTGGGCGACCGGAACGGCGCTCGCGCCGTGCTTCTCCAGGTCCTCTGCCGTCTCGCCCACGCAGATGACGGGAACGAGCTGGTGGCGGAGAGCCGCCTGCACCTTGGCCGCGACGACCTCATCGGTCTCCGCGTGGTACTCGCGACGCTCGGAGTGGCCGATAATGACGTACCCGCAGTCGAGCTTGGTCAGGAACGCACCGGAGATCTCCCCCGTGTACGCGCCGGCGTCGTGCGTCGACAGGTCCTGCGCGCCGAGGGCGAACGGGATCTTGTCGGCGTCGATGAGGGTCTGCACCGTACGGAGATCGGTGAACGGCGGGAAGACCGCGACCTCGACGCTGTCGAACTCGTGCTTCGCGTCCTTCAGCGTCCAGTGCAGCTTCTGCACCAGCGCGACCGCCTGCAGGTGGTCGAGGTTCATCTTCCAGTTGCCCGCGATCAGCGGGGTCCGGGTCACTGCGCCCATCCGAGCACCTCCAGTCCAGGGAGCTTCTTGCCTTCGAGGAACTCCAGGCTCGCTCCGCCACCCGTGGAGATGTGACCGAACTGGTCGTCGCGGAAGCCGAGCTGACGCACGGCGGCCGCGGAGTCGCCGCCGCCGACGACCGACAGGCCGTCGACCTCGGTGAGCGCCTTGGCGACGCGACGCGTGCCCTCGGCGAACGACGCCATCTCGAACACGCCCATCGGCCCGTTCCAGAACACCGTCTTGCTGTCGGCGATCGCGGCGGCGAACAGCTCCGCCGTCTTCGGTCCGATGTCCAGGCCCAGTCCGGACGCCCCGAAGGGGGTGTCCTCGAGGGCGTCCGCCGGTGCGACGACGTGCTCCGCATCGGCGGAGAAGGACGCGGCCACGACGGCGTCGACCGGGACGACGAGCGTGACGCCGCGTTCCTCGGCCTCACGCAGGTAGCCCTTGACGGTGTCGATCTGGTCGGCTTCGAGCAGGCTCGCGCCCACCTTGTGGCCGAGCGCGGCGAGGAAGGTGAACATCATGCCGCCGCCGACCAGGATCGTGTCGACCCGGGGCAGCAGGTGCTCGATGACACCGAGCTTGTCGCTCACCTTGGACCCGCCCAGCACGACCGCGTACGGACGCGTCGGGGTCTCGGTCAGGCGGTCGAGGACCTCGACCTCCTTCTCGATCAGGAGTCCCGCCGCCGACGGCAGCAGTTCGGCGAGCTCGTAGACGCTCGCCTGCTTGCGGTGCACGACGCCGAATCCGTCCGACACGAGCGCGTCGCCGAGCTCGGCGAGCTGCGCGGCGAACACGCCGCGCTCACCGGCATCCTTGGCCGTCTCGCCCGGGTTGAACCGCAGGTTCTCGATCACGGCGATCTCGCCGTCCTCGAGGGATGCGGCGGCCTCGCGCGCGGACTCGCCCACGGTGTCGCGGGCGAAGGCGACGGGCTTGCCGAGCAGCTCGGAGAGGCGCTGAGCGACCGGCTCCAGGCTGTAGGCGGGGTTGGGAGCGCCGTCGGGTCGTCCCAGGTGGGAGCAGACGACGACGCGAGCGCCCTGGTTGAGCAGGGCGTTGAGGGTGGGCAACGTAGCCCGCACACGACCATCGTCCGTGATGACCCCGTCCCGCAGAGGGACGTTCAGGTCAGCACGGACGATGACGCGGCGGCCTGCGAGCGACCCGAGCGAATCGAGGGTGCGCAGTGCCATGGTGAGACGCTTAGAGACGCTCGGCGACGTACTCGGTGAGGTCGACGAGACGGTTGGAGTAGCCCCACTCGTTGTCGTACCAGGCCGAGACCTTGACGAGGTTCCCGCTGACGTTGGTCAGCTCGGAGTCGAAGATCGACGAGTGCGGGTTGCCCTGGATGTCGCTGGAGACGATCGGGTCCTCGGTGTACTCGAGGTAGCCGGCGAGACGGCCGTCGGCCGCCGCTGCCTTGTAGGCCGCGTTGACCTGCTCGACGGTGAGGCCCTCGGTCGGGGTCACGATCGTGAGGTCGACGATCGAGCCGGTGGGAACCGGCACGCGGTACGACGAGCCGCTGAGCTTGCCGTTGAGCTCGGGCAGCACGTGCCCGATCGCCTTGGCCGCACCGGTCGAGGCCGGAACGATGTTGATCGCGGCGGCGCGGGCGCGACGCAGGTCGCTGTGCGGGCCGTCCTGCAGGTTCTGGTCGGCGGTGTACGCGTGCGCCGTCATCATGAAGCCGCGCTCGATGCCGAAGTTGTCGTTGAAGACCTTCGCGAGGGGCGCGAGGCAGTTCGTGGTGCACGACGCGTTCGAGATGATGACGTCGGTCTCGGGGTTGTAGTCGCCCTCGTTGACGCCCATGACGATGGTGACGTCGTCGCCGGTGGCGGGAGCGGAGACGAGCACCTTCTTGGCGCCGCCCGCGATGTGCTTCTTGGCGTCCTCCGCCTTGGTGAAGCGGCCCGTGGACTCGATGACGACGTCCACACCCAGCTCGCCCCACGGCAGGTTCGCCGGGTCGCGCTCCGCGAGGACCTTGATCTTGCGGCCACCGACCGTGATCGAGTCCTCGTCGTACGTGACCTCCTCGGCGAGCGGCCCGCCCACGGAGTCGTACTTCAGCAGGTGCGCCAGGGTCTTGTTGTCGGTGAGGTCGTTCACCGCCACGATTTCCAGGTCAGCGCCCTGCGCAAGTGCTGCGCGCAGGTAGTTGCGTCCGATTCGGCCGAAGCCGTTGATGCCGATCTTGACAGACACGGTGTCTCCCGTTTTCTCGTCGCGCCGCAGCGCCATTTCCTTCCCGAGGATTACCCCCGGGGTGAGTCGTGCAGCAGTCGCACCGACTCGGAGAGGAGGATGCCGGAGCCCCCGCGGGGCGAGGGCTCCGAGGCATCCTCACCTGATCATGACCCTACCAGCAGGCCTGCCGTCTTCTCCCGCGCCGTGACAAAGCGCGACTGTACGTTCGACCAATTCGCGATGTTCCAGAACGCCTTCACGTAGTCCGCGCGGACGTTCTTGTAGTCGAGGTAGTACGCGTGCTCCCAGACGTCCAGGAGCAGCAGCGGCACCGAGCCGGCAGCGAACTGCGACTGCTGGTCGAAGAACTGCTGGATGATGAGGTTCTCACCGATGGAGTCCCAGAACAGACCCGCCCAGCCGGACCCCTGCACGCCGAGCGCGGCGGCGGTGAAGTGCTTCTGGAACTTGTCGAACGAACCGAAGTGGTCGTCGATCGCGGACTCGAGCTCACCGGTGGGCTTGTCGCCACCGTTGGGCGAGAGGTTCGTCCAGAAGATCGAGTGGTTCGTGTGGCCGCCGAGGTTGAACGCGAGGTCCTTCTCGAGCTTGTTGATGTTCGCGAGGTTGTCGCTGTCGCGCGCCTCCGCCAGCTGCTCGAGCGCGGTGTTCGCGCCCGTCACGTAGGCCTGGTGGTGCTTGCTGTGGTGCAACTCCATGATCGCGCCGCTGATGGAGGGCTCCAGCGCTGCGTAGTCGTAGGTGAGTTCGGGCAAGGTGTACTTCGCCATGTTCTCTTCTTCCTGTCGGAGGCCGCGCAGAACGCCTCGGCGCGGCTCGGGTGACATCCGTCATCCTATCGAGGGGCAACTCCGTGCCGCAGGGGTTGATTCCCCCGCGTGACGCGGTACGGCGCGCGGATCAGCCCTCGGCGCCCGCGGGGACCGCGGACTCCGTGCCGGGCACGCCGTCGATCTCGGCCTTCTTGTCGGCCATCGCCAGCAGGCGCCGGATGCGGCCGGCGACCGCATCCTTCGTCATGGGCGGGTCGGCGTGGTGGCCGAGCTCGTCCAGGCTCGCATCGCGGTGCGCGAGCCGGAGGTCGCCCGCCGCCTTGAGGTGCTCGGGCACCGTGTCGCCCAGGATCTCGAGCGCGCGCTCGACGCGGGCGCAGGCGGCGACGGCGGCCTGTGCGGAGCGGCGGAGGTTGGCGTCGTCGAAGTTGACGAGGCGGTTGACCCCGGCGCGCACCTCGCGGCGCTGGCGCAGCTGCTCCCACTCCTCGGCGGCGCGGCGCGCTCCCATCTCGGCGAGGGCCGAGCGGATGGCGTCGCCCTCGCGCACGACGACGCGCGGCAACCCGCGCACCTCCCGCGCCTTCGCCGCGATACCGAGGCGGTGCGCCGCGCCCACGAGCGCCATCGCCGCCTCGCCGGAGGGACAGGCGATCTCGAGCGCCGCGGAGCGGCCCGGGTCCGACAGCGAGCCGGCGGCGAGGAATGCTCCGCGCCAGATCGCGGCGAGGTCGGGACGTGAGCCCGTGGTGAGCCGGTTGGGCAGCCCTCGCACCGGACGGCGGCGCTGGTCGAGCAGACCGGTCTGACGGGCGAGCGTCTCGCCGCCCTCGATGACGCGGACGGCGTAGGTGCCACCGGTGCGACCCGACGTGCCCTGGACGTGCGCGAGTTCGGGCCGCACGCCGTACAGCTCGACGACCTCGCGCGCGACGCGACGGGCGAGGGCCTCGGAGTCGAGCTCCGCCTCCACGGCCACGCGACCGGCGATGGCGTGAAGACCCCCGGCGAAGCGGAGGATCGCCGTGAGTTCGGCGACACGCGCTGTCGGACGCGGATCACGGCCGGCGATCAATTCGGCCTTGACATCGGCGGTCAGGGGCACGGCACTCCTCGGGTCGGGGTCGGAAACGACGTTCCAGCCTACTCGCGCCCGAGGTCGCGATGTGTGACGCCCACGGCCACACCGGGAACCTCGGCCAATCGCGCCGCGATCTCCCGCGCCATGACGACCGAACGATGCTTACCGCCCGTGCACCCGACGGCGATGATCGAGTGGCGCTTGTTCTCGCGCTGATACCCCGCCAGCACCGGCAGGAGGGCCGCCGAGTACGCATCGAGGAACTCGCGGGCCCCGGTCTGCTCCAGCACGAAGTCCTGCACGGCGGCGTCCTCGCCGGTGAGGGCGCGCAGGTCCTCGGTCCAGTACGGGTTCGGCAGGAACCGCATGTCGGCGACGAGATCGGCGTCGGGAGGCAGGCCGTACTTGAAGCCGAAGCTCATCACGGTCGCGGTGTGGTGCGCGCTGCCCTCCTCGGAGAAGAGCTCGGCGACGCGGGAGGTCAGCTGGTGGATGTTGTACGACGAGGTGTCGATGATGAGGTCGGCGCTCTCGCGCAGCGGTGCCAGCCGCTCGCGTTCGCGGCGGATCCCGTCGACGATCGTGCCGCTCGCCTGGAGCGGGTGCGGCCGGCGGACGGCCTCGAATCGACGCACCAGGACGGCGTCGCTCGCGTCGAGGAAGACGATCCGCAGGTGCCGGCCGTCGCGGAGCGCCTGGGCGATCTCGGGCACGCGTCCGAAGAGCTCTCGACCGCGCACGTCGACCACGACGGCGACGCGCGGAGCGGCGCCGCCCGCCATCTCCGCGAGCTCGAGGAGGGGACGCAGCATCTGCGGCGGCAGGTTGTCGACCACGTACCAGTCGAGGTCCTCGAGCGCGTTGGCCACGGTGGAACGTCCCGCGCCGGACATGCCGGTGACGATGAGCACCTCGCCGGTGGTCGTCGTCGTCGGATCGCTCATGCGTCTCCCCTGTCGTCCCGACCCAGCCTACCGAGTCACGTGCTCGTGGACGGCGGCCGCGAGCTTGGGCCCGATGCCGGGAAGCTCCGCGATCTGCTCCGCCGAGGCCTCGCGCAGCGCGGTGACCGATCCGAAGTGGCGCAGCAGCGCCTTGATGCGCGCCTCGCCGAGTCCCGGGACCTCGGTGAGCACACTCGAGATGTCGCGCTTGCGGCGCTTGCGCTGGTGGGTGATCGCGAAGCGGTGCGCCTCGTCGCGCAGCCGCTGCAGCAGGTACAGCGCCTCCGAGGTGCGCGGCAGGATGACGGGGTACTCCTCCCCCGGCAGCCAGACCTCCTCCAGCCGCTTGGCGATGCCGCACAGCGCGATCTCGGTGTGACCGGAATCCGCCAGCGCGCGGGCGGCGGCGGCGACCTGCGGCTGCCCGCCGTCGACCACGAGGAGCTGCGGCGGGTAGGCGAACCGCGGGCGCTTGCGCACCGTCGCGACCTCCCCGTCGGCGCCGGCGGTGGCGGGATCGATCGCGGCGGCGGCCACGTCGACGTCCTGCTCTTCCGGACGATCGAGGTGGGCGAGGCGGCGGGTGAGGACCTGGTGGATCGAGTCCGTGTCGTCGGTCGTCTCCGCGATCGTGAACGAGCGGTACTGGTCCTTCCTCGGCAGGCCGTCCTCGAACACGACCATCGACGCCACGACATTCGTGCCCGACAGGTGCGAGACGTCGAAGCACTCGATGCGCAGCGGTGCCTCGGCGAGATCCAGCGCCTCCTGCAGATCCGTGAGCGCCTGCGTCCGGGCGACGTAGTCGCTCGTGCGGCGGGTCTTGTAGAGCATGAGGGCCTGCTGCGCATTGAGGCTGGCGGTCTTCATCAGCTCGGCTTTGCGGCCGCGCTGCGCGATCTGGATCGTGACGCCGCGGCCCCGCTTGTCGCGCAACCACTGCTCGAGCTCGGCGACGTCGTCCGGGAGGGACGGCACGAGGACCTGCTTCGGGATGTCGGCGGCCGACGCATCGCCGTAGGTGCGCTGCAGCACCTGGTCGACGAGATCGGCGCCGGTGATGTCGATCTCCTTCTCGATCGTCGTCGCCCGCACACCCCGCACGCGCCCGCCGCGCACCACGAAGTGCTGCACGGTCGCGGCGAGCTCGTCCTCGGCGATCCCGAACAGGTCGGCGTCCGTGTCGTCCGCCAGCACGAGGGCGCTGCGCCCCAGCACGGCCTCGATGGCCTGCAGCTTGTCGCGGTAGCCCGCCGCGGACTCGTAGTCCATCGCGGCGGAGGACTCCTTCATCCGCGCGGTGACCTCACGGGCGAAGCGCTGGTCGCTGCCCGACATGAACGCCACGAAGTCGGCGACGATGGCCCGGTGCTCCTCGATCGTGACCTTCATCGAGCACGGTCCCCCGCACCGCCCGATCTGACCCGGGAAGCAGGGACGCCCGGTGGCCATCGCCTTCTTGTAGGAGGCGTCGGAACACGTGCGGATGGGGAACACCTTGATCATCAGGTCGATCGTGTCGTGCACCGCCCAGATCTTCGGGTACGGCCCGAAGTACTTCGCGCCGCGGATCCGCCGGTTGCGCGTCACGATCACGCGGGGCGCCTCATCCGCCAGCGTGATGGCCATGTACGGGTACGACTTGTCGTCCTTGTAGCGGACGTTGAAGGTCGGCGTGTACTCCTGGATCCACATGTACTCGAGCTGCAACGCCTCGACGTCGCTGCCGACGACGGTCCACTCGACCGCCGTCGCCGTCGTGACCATGCGCCGGGTGCGCTCGTGGAGGGTGTGCAGCGGCGCGAAGTAGTTCGACAGTCGCGCCCGGAGGTTCTTCGCCTTCCCGACGTAGAGGATGCGGCCGTCCGCGTCGAGGAAGCGGTAGACCCCGGGGGTGGTGGGGATCTCGCCCTGCTTGGGCCGGTACGGCAGCGCCGACGCCACGCTCAGCCCGCCTTGCGCTGCTCGGCGACGTCGAGCACCTCCGCGAGGAACACGCCGGTGTGGCTGCCCTCGGTGCGCGCGACCTTCTCGGGCGTGCCGGTGGCGACGATCGTGCCGCCCCCGGAACCGCCCTCGGGGCCCATGTCGATGACCCAGTCCGCGGACTTGATGACGTCGAGGTTGTGCTCGATGACGATCACGGTGTTGCCCTTGTCGACGAGGCTCCCCAGCACTTCGAGGAGGCGCCGGACGTCTTCGAAGTGCAGACCGGTCGTCGGCTCGTCGAGGACGTAGACGCTGCGGCCGTTGGAGCGGCGCTGCAGCTCGGTGGCCAGCTTCACGCGCTGCGCCTCGCCGCCCGACAGGGTCGTCGCGGACTGACCCAGGCGCACGTAGCCGAGGCCGACGTCGACGAGGGTCTTCATGTAGCGGTGGATGGCCTGGATCGGCTCGAAGAAGTCCGCGGCCTCGGCGATCGGCATCTGCAGGACCTCGGCGATGTTCTTGCCCTTGTAGTGCACGGCGAGCGTGTCGCGGTTGTACCGCTGACCGTGGCACACCTCGCAGTCGACGTAGACGTCGGGCAGGAAGTTCATCTCGATCTTGATGGTGCCGTCGCCCGAGCACGCCTCGCAGCGGCCGCCCTTCACGTTGAAGCTGAACCGGCCCGCCTGGTACCCGCGCACCTTGGCCTCGGGCGTCTCGGCGAACAGCGTGCGGATGCGGTCGAAGACACCGGTGTAGGTGGCGGGGTTCGAGCGCGGTGTGCGTCCGATCGGCGCCTGATCGACGTGCACCACCTTGTCGAGGTTCTCGAGGCCCGTCACGCGGGTGTGCTTGCCGGGCACGCGACGAGCGCCGTTCAGGCGCGACGCGAGGACCTCGTAGAGGATGCCGTTCACGAGCGACGACTTGCCGGAGCCGCTCACCCCGGTGACCGCGGTGAGAACGCCCAGCGGGAAGGTGGCGGTGACGTTCTGCAGGTTGTTGGCCCGCGCGCCGACGACCGTGATCTGGCGCTTCTTGTCGATCGGGCGGCGCTTCTTCGGCACCGCGATGCTCCGACGTCCCGACAGGTACGCCGCCGTGAGCGATTCGGGCTCCTCGAGCAGCTGCGCGTACGTCCCCGAGTGCACGACACGGCCGCCCTCGACGCCGGCGCGAGGTCCGATGTCGACCACCCAGTCGGCAGCGGCGATCGTCTCCTCGTCGTGCTCGACCACGAGCAGGGTGTTGCCGAGGTTCTTCAGGGCGACGAGCGTCTCGATGAGGCGTCGGTTGTCGCGCTGGTGCAGCCCGATCGAGGGCTCGTCGAGCACGTAGAGCACACCCGTGAGACCGGAGCCGATCTGGGTGGCGAGGCGGATGCGCTGGGCTTCACCGCCGGACAGGGATCCCGCCGCGCGCGACAGGCTGAGGTAGGTCAGTCCGACCTGCAGCAGGAAGTCCAGCCGCACCCGGATCTCGCGCAGCACCGCCGCGGCGATCTTCGCCTCGCGGTCGGTCAGCTCGAGGTCGGCGAAGAACTCCTGCGCCTGCGCCAGGCTCATGCTCGACGCATCCGCGATGGATCGCCCGTGCACGAGCACCGCGAGGACCTCGGGCTTCAGACGCGCGCCGTCGCAGACGGGGCACGGCACTTCGCGCAGGTACTCCCCCCACCGCTGGCGGGCGCTGTCGGACTCGGCCTGCTGGTACTGCCGTTCGATGTAGGGCACGACGCCCTCGAAGCCCGAGGTGTACCGCATCTCCCGCCCGTACCGGTTCTTCCACTTGACCGACACCTTGAAGTTGTCGCCGTGGAGCACCGCGTCCTTGATGTCCTGCGGGAGCTTGCGCCACGGGGTCGTGAGAGAGAACCCGAGGTCGTCCGAGAGCCCCTCCAGGAGCCGCTCGTAGTACTGGAACAGGCCCTTGCCCTGCGTCGTCCACGGCACGATCACACCGTCGCGGATCGAGAGGTCCTCGTCGCCCAGCATCAGGTCGACGTCGACCGACATGCGCGTGCCCAGACCGGAACAGGCGGGGCAGGCGCCGAACGGGGCGTTGAACGAGAACGTCCGCGGCTCGATCTCGGTGAGCTGCAGCGGGTGACCGTTCGGGCACGAGAGCTTCTCGCTGAAGTTCTGCCACGCGTCGTCGCCCTCTTCATCGACGAAGTTCACCTGCATGACGCCGCCGGCGAGTCCCAGCGCCGTCTCGACCGAGTCGGTGACCCGCGTCAGGATGTCGGGACTGGCGACGAGGCGGTCGACCACCACCGCGATGTCGTGCTTGTAGCTCTTCTTCAGCGTCGGGGGCTCCGACAGCTGCACCATGTCGCCGTCGACGACGGCGCGGGCGTAGCCCTTGGCGCTGAGCTCCTTGAAGAGGTCGACGAACTCGCCCTTCTTCTGCGTGACCACGGGCGCGACGATCTGGTAGCGCGTGCGGTCTTCGAGCGTCATGAGCTGATCGGCGATCTGCTGGACGGTCTGACGCTGGATGCGCTCGCCGCACTCGGGGCAGTGCGGCACGCCCACACGCGCCCACAGCAGACGCATGTAGTCATGGATCTCGGTGATCGTGCCCACGGTGGACCGCGGGTTGCGGTTGGTGGACTTCTGGTCGATCGAGACGGCCGGGCTGAGCCCTTCGATGAAATCGACGTCGGGGCGGTCGACCTGCCCGAGGAACTGCCGGGCGTAGGAGCTCAGCGATTCGACGTAGCGGCGCTGGCCCTCGGCGAAGATGGTGTCGAACGCGAGGCTCGACTTGCCCGAGCCCGACAACCCGGTGAAGACGACCATGCAGTCCCGCGGGATATCGAGGTCGACGTTCTGGAGATTATGGACACGGGCACCGCGGACGCTGAGCGTCCCGGAGGCATGGGAGAGTTCCGACACGGGCGAAATGGGCACCCGACAAGTCTAGGCAGCACCACCGACACGGGCGTCGTGCTTCGCTTCCGGCGCAGCGATGCGCTAGGCCCTTCCGGGGCGGCGCGTCGCTCCTCAGAACCCGTTCACGCAGGCCGTCACGACGAAGGACGCGGCTCCCCGCAGCTCCGCCGCGACGCCGCTGGTCAGGTCGTACGCCGCAGCGACATCGCCCACGACACGTCGGCCGGCGCGCGGCGTGAGCGTGTATCTGTTGCCGGCGCCGCCGTCCGGATCCCACGAGACGTGCGTCGGTGTGCCGCCCGCCGCCCGGACGGCGTCCTCGGCTCCGGACAGATCGACCGTCGCGGTCCACGCGAACGCGTAGGGGTAGGCGTCGGGGTCGACGACGCTGCGCACGGTGGTCAGCACGCAGGCCTGGGTGCGGGTCCACGGCCCGGCAGCCGCGGTGTCGACGGTGTACCAGGACGGATCCCCCACCGGCGCCGGCATCGCACTTCCGGCGCAGAGGCGCACGATGATCGGCGTGCCCGCCGACACGACGGCGGCTCCCCCGCTCCCGCGCAGAACGGCCCGACCGGAGGTGCCGGGTACGGCCGCGATCGTGCCCGCACCACTCTCGACCCACATCCCGGAGGGGGCCGCACCCCAGAAGGGAGCGCTGTCGAGGGCGACGAGGATCGACCAGCGAGTCGCCGCGGCGGAGAGCGTGGAGACCGGGATATCGGCGCAGAAGCCGGTCGTGTTGTTCCTGTCGAACGTCCACGTCGGGGTGCCGACGATCGTGGTGGCCTCCCCCGGCGCGAACGGCGAGACCGGCCGCTGTGCGACCCAGTGGCCGGCCGACGCCGCGGCGGTGGCGAGGATGTCGTCGGTCCACGCCGCGGCGGTCGTCTGGCTGACGGAGCATCCGAGCAGCACGGCGCAGGCGGTCAGGAGGGCGGCGACACGGCCGCCGCTGCGGGTTCGCATGTCCGCTCCTAGCGTGCGTCCGTGCGGGCGTGCCCGCGGATGCCATCCGTGTCGGCGGACTCCTCGAGCTCCGGCTCGGGCCCCGCGCCGGGCAGGGCACCGGAACGCCGCGGCCAGGACATCTGCGAGAGCGCCACGAGTGCGAGCAGACCGACGACGAGCGGGACCGCGACCGCCGGCCTCATGAGCACCATCACCGCATACCCCGCACCGTGCAGGTGGAGCACCGGATCCCAGAACCGCCCCTCGGCCGCCAGGACGTAGTCCTCGGCGTCCTCGACGTTGTTCGCATCGCCCTTCATCCGCACCGAGACGGTGTCGCCCGTGCGGGACACGGCCACCACCCGATGGGTGACCAGAACACCGGTCGCCGGGCTCGGAAGAGTCGCGACATCGCCGACCGCGAGATCACCGGCCTCCGAGGGGAAGGCGATCAGGAGATCGCCGACCGCGATCCCCGGAGCCATCGACCCGGAGACGACGACCAGCGGTTGCACGAGCCCGGCGGTGTTCCCCACCCACACCAAGGCCGACAGGAGTCCGAACGGGGCGAGGATCCAGAGGATGATCGAGCCGAGGACACGGAATGGCCGACGATGCGTCGACGCAGACATGAGACGCTTCCCTTCCTGGGGGGCGAGGGGCACCGGGCAGGTGTCCCCCACCCCGGATCGTCACGCGGTGGCGCCCGTCACGGTGACCAGAACGGTTCCCGTGGCGCTTTGGAGGGAGTCGGGCATCGCGCCCGGCGTCAGCGTGATCGTCACCGGCGCGACGGCGCCGGGGGCGACCGTCGTCGTCGCAGGGGTGGCGACGAGGGTCACGGTCGAGTCGGCGGCCGTGAACAGCGTGCCGGACGTCGTGGCGTCCACCGTGAGCTGTGCCGGAACCGACGACGCGTTCTTCACGTACACGTCGACCGACAACGGCGCGTCACCGGGGACGAGGTCGCCGAACTGCGACGTGGCCAGCGGGATCGTGAGCGCGTCGCCGGCGGTCGCGTTCTCGGTGAAGGGACCCGTCTCGGACAGGCCGGCCTGGAGGTCGAAGCTCGCGGCGGTGGCCGGCGCACTGAAGAACGCCTGGTCGGTCCACGCCGCCGTGGTGATGGCGCCGGCGAGCCCGAGCACGGCAAGCGCGCCGATGGACGAGCGGATGATGATGCTGCGACGATCTTTCACGTCGGTGTTCGACATTGTTCTGACTCCTGAGTGAGGGGCCTTGTGGGCCCGTGGTGGCGACGGAGGCTAATCCGTGCCCATCGGTTCTCGATGCATCACCCATGGTAGGTAGTGGTCTGACCACTCCCCGGAATGTTGTCAAGATCAACATATCCGGTGGCGCAGGCCCCTGCGAGGTTGTGAAACACACACAAACGGGTCTTTAACCACTCATTCGGACATGCGCTCGGCACCCGCCGACCCCGAGAAGGGGGCGAGCGCGTCGCGGAGCACCTGCAGCCCGCCGGCATCGACGCCGACGCGCGCCATGACCTTCGCGGGCACCTCGAGTGCCCGCGTGCGCAGGGCCCGCCCCTCCTCCGTGAGGCCGATCTCGAGCACGCGTTCGTCGCTCTCGCGACGCGTTCGCGTCACCCGCCCCTGCGCCTCGAGGCGCTTCACGAGCGGTGACAGCGTGGCGGGCTCCATCGCGAGCTCCGCCGCGAGCTCTCCGAGCGCGCGCGGCGATCGCTCCCAGAGCGCCAGCATCACGAGGTACTGCGGATGAGTGAGGCCGAGCGGCTCGAGCACCGGGCGATAGATCCCCACCACGTTGCGCGCCGCGGTGACGAGGGCGAAGCAGACCTGGTTCTCCAGGCGGAGCAGATCGTCGGACATGCGACCATGCTACGGGAATAGTTAGTACACTAATGGTTATGGCACACAAGGAACCCCGACCGCCCCTGCGCCAGCGCGTGCGCGCGGCCGGCGGGTGGTACGCCTGGGTGAACGCCACGCTCATCCGCGCCGCCGGCCCCGCGTCGGTCGGGCCCTACGAGAGCACGCCGGAGCCGGTGCGCACCGAGCGCCCCTGCCCCCTGTGCGGACTCGCGATGTCGGCGCACACCTTCGACCGTTCGGGCCCCAAGCCCCTCATGCACTGCCCCTAATCCGGTCGTCCCCGCCGCTCAGAGCGGGACGGCGATCCGGTAGCCGCGCTTGATCACGGTCGCCACGACCCGCGCATCCGGCAGCGACTGGCGGAGCCGGCTGATCGCCACATCCACCGCGTGGTCGTCCAGGCCGTCGGGGGTGACCTCGGCGAGCTCCTGCCGCGACACCGTTCCCCCCTCGGCGCGCATCAGCGCACGGAACAACGCCCGACCCACAGGATGCAGTGCCACGCTCTGCCCGGCGACCGTCGCGAGCCGGCCACGGAGCTCCACCGGCCCCGCCACCGTGTCGAGCGATCGCACCCCGGCGGTCTCGAGGTGCTCGCACACGAGGCGGATGAGAGCCCCCATCCGGAATCGGTCCGGAACGATCGGGAGGATGCCGGCCTCGACCAGCGGCGCCGCCGTCACCGGCCCGACCGCGGCCGCCGTGACCTCGTCGCGGAACGCCGCCTGCAGGTCGTCGAGCCGCTGCAGCGCGTCGGCGACGGAGAACAGCGCGTCCACGGCCGGCGCGCTCGTGAACGTGACGGCGTCGACGCCGCCGGAGCAGATGAGGTCGATGAGCCGGCCGACGCGGTCGGCGTCCTCGTGCGCCGTCCACCGGTAGGGCGCCACCGCGCAGACCCGGGCGCCGGCGGCGGTCAGCCGCTCCAACTGCGCGGGGTCGGTAAAGCCGTGGAGCTGGACCGCGATCGTGGCACCGCGCACGTCGTGACGCAGCACCAGATCGACGAGGGACGTCGTGGTCTCGCGCTCGCTCATCCCGGCGTCGTCGAGCCCGATCGCCCGCACCGCGCCGCGGGCCTTGGGACCGCGGACGAGGATCCGCGCTGCGGCGAGCACGGAGATCAGGTCTTCACCGACCCCCGCGGCATCCGCGGACTCCACCCACCGGCGCATGCCGTACGACGTCGTCGCGAGCAGATAGTCGGGCCGGGCCGCGATGATCGCCGCCGTCTCGGCCACGACCGCGGCGTCATCGGCCGCGCCGGTCATCCGGATCGTGGGCGCGTGCACCACCTCGGCGCCGCGGCGTTCGAACGCCGCGATCAGGTCTTCGGAGCGGCGATCGGACGTGACGCCGATGCGGAAGCCGCGCAGCTGGTCCGGCCGGAATCCCAACGCGGATGCGGCGTCCGCTCGTGAGCTGTCGTCCACGGAGACCTCCGGTCCGTCGTCAGGGTGACACGTCGGCGACGAGGCGCAGGAGGTGATCCGGCGCAGAACCATTGTGCGCCGCGCCGAGCGCCTCGTCGGCATCGACCGGCCCGATCGAGCCCACGACATCCCCGATCACGATGATCGCGGGCGAGGAGGGACGCTCGTTCGCGAGCAGCGCGACGACGCCCTCGAGGGTCGTGGCGTGCGCCCGCTGCTCGGCGCTGAAACCCTTCTCCAGAACCGCCAGCGGCATGTCGGCACGCATGCCGTGGCGACGGAGCCCGGCCGAGAGGTGCGGCAGCGTCGCGACGCCCATGAGCACGACGATCGTGCCGCCCAGTCCGACGAGGTGCGCGAGCTCGTCCTCGCCGAGCGGCGTGTGCCCGGATATCACGGTGAACGCCCGTGCGACATCGCGCTGCGTCACGGGGATGCCGGCGGCGGCCGGCACCGCGATCGCGCTCGTCACGCCCGACACCACCGTGACGGGCACGCCGGCGGCACGGCACGCGACGACCTCCTCTCCCCCACGCCCGAAGACGAAGGGGTCGCCGCCCTTCAGGCGCACGACGCGCTGGCCGCGGCTCGCGGCCGCCAGCATGAGACGTTCGATCTCGGCCTGCGGCACAGCGTGATGCCCGGGGGTCTTGCCCACATCCACGATCTCGGCTCCCGGCGCGTACGCGCCGATGACGTGCGACGGTCCGAGCCGGTCGTGCAGCACCACATCCGCGTCAGCGAGAGCGCGCAGGCCCGCCAGCGTCATGAGCTCGGCATCGCCGGGACCGCCGCCGACGAGTGTCACGTGCCCGCGGGGCGTCGGCAGGATCGGCTCGTCGCGCAACAGCATGATGCGCCGTGCCCGGGCGATCGTCGCGAGACGCGCGCGGATGGCCTCATCCCCCTCGACCCACGCGAGCGCGTCGGGAGACGAACCGCGCCCGTCCTCCCCGTCCGCGAGGAACGCCTCGGCGGCGGGGGCCTCGAGGCACACCACCTGCGCGCCGGCCGCGCGGTACCGCGCCAGCGCGCGACGGCTGCGATCGAGCCGACCGATCACCAGGACGACGCGGCCATCGAGATCCACCGTCGCCCGGATCATCGTGCACCCGCCGAGACCTCGTCGCGCAGCGGGATACGCGGCCCGGTCAGCAGCACGCGCTCGTGGGCGAAGGCGGGGCGCTCCTGCCCGCGCTCCTCGACCTTGCGGATGCCTGGATCCGGCGTCGTGGGTGCGTTGACGAACGAACGGAAGCGGCGCAGGCGCTCCGGGTCGGCCAACGTGGCGGCCCACTCGTCCCGGTAGGTGCCCACGTGTCGTGCCATCGCTTCCTCCAGCTCCGCCGCAAGACCCAACGAGTCCTCGCAGACGACCTCCCGCACGTGCGCGAGGCCACCCGGCAGATCCTCCTGCCATCGTGCGGTGCGCTGCAACCGCTCCGCCGTACGGACGTAATACATGATGTAGCGGTCGATGTACCGCACCAGCGCCTCATCGTCGAGGTCCCCGGCGAGCAGCTGCGCGTGTGCCGGCTGGTAACCGCCGTTGCCTCCCACGTACAGGTTCCATCCCGACTCGGTCGCGATCACCCCGATGTCCTTGCCGCGGGCTTCGGCGCACTCGCGCGCGCAGCCCGACACGCCCAGCTTGAACTTGTGCGGCGACCGCAGGCCCCGGTACCGCTCCTCGAGGAAGATCGCCATGCCGACCGAGTCCTGCACCCCGTATCGGCACCAGGTCGAGCCGACGCACGACTTGACCGTCCGCAGCGACTTGCCGTAGGCCTGACCGGACTCGAGGCCCGCGTCGACCAGGATCCGCCAGATGTCGGGCAGCTGCTCGAGGCGCGCGCCGAACAGGTCGATGCGCTGGCCACCGGTGATCTTCGTGTAGAGCCCGAACTGCTCCGCCACCTCGGCGATGACCTTGAGCTTCTGGGGGGTGATCTCGCCACCCGGGATGCGGGGGACGACGGAGTAGGTTCCGTCGCGCTGCATGTTCGCGAGGGCGCGGTCGTTGGTGTCCTGCAGCGGGCCCTGACCCGCGTCGAGGATGTAGGCGTTCGTCTGCGTCGCCAGCACCGAGGCGACGACCGGCTTGCAGATGTCGCACCCGAGACCGCTGCCGAACCGGGCGTAGATCGCGTCGGCGCTCGTGAGCCCCAGCACGCGCACGGATTCGAAGAGCTCGGATCGGCTCAGCTCGAAGTGCTCGCACAGCGCGCGCGACACCTCGACGCCCGCGGCCTCGAGCTCGGTCTCGAGCAGCTTCTTCACGAGCGGCACGCACGAGCCGCACTGCGTTCCGGCGCGGGTGCACGACTTCAGCTCGCCCAGATCGGTGCACCCGTCCTGCACCGCATGCCGCACCTCGCCCACCGAGACGTTGTTGCACGAGCACAGCTGGGCGTCGTCGGGCAGCTCGGCGCCGACGGCCTCGCCCGACTGCACGCTCGAGAGGAACGCGCTCGGCTCGGCGCCGAGCTCCCGGCCGAGCAGCGGACGCAGCGAGGCGTACGGTGCCGCGTCGCCGACGAACATGCCTCCCAGGAGCGTCTTGCCGTCGTTCGCGACCACGAGCTTCTGGTACAGACCGCGCGCCGGATCCGCGTAGACGACAGCGAGCGCACCGTCCGCGCGGGCGTGGGCGTCGCCGAAGCTCGCCACATCCACCCCGGCGAGCTTGAGCTTGGTGGCGTCGTCGATGCCCCCGAAGCGGGCGTCACCCCCCGTGAGGCGGTCGGCGACGACATCCGCCATCGCGTTGGCGGGTGCGACCAGACCGACGGTCCCCGCATCGCCGAAGGCCGCGACCTCGCCGATCGCCCAGATGCCGGGCGTGTCCGAGGCGCACGTGTCGTCGATCCGCACCCCGCCGCGCTCCCCCAGGGCGACGCCCGCCGTGCGGGCAAGTTCGTCTCGCGCGGTGATGCCGATCGAGAAGACGACGATGTCGGCGCCCACCGCGGTCCCGTCCGCGAGCTCCACACCGAGCACCCGCCCGGAGGGCCCGCGGAGGACGCGCGTGGGGCGCTGACCGAGGTGGAGCGCGATGTCGGATGCCCGGATGATGCGGCCCAGGGCCTGCCCTGCCCCCTCATCGAGTTGCGCCGACATGAGCCAGCGTCCGGAGTGCACGATCGCGGCGCGGGCTCCGCGCCGCGCTGCGCCCCCGGCGGCCTCGAGACCGAGGAGTCCGCCTCCCACGACCACGACGTTCGCGGGGCGTCGCTCGCGTGCCGCCACGGCATCGATCTCGGCGACGAGAGCGGCGACATCGTCGAGCGTGCGGAACACGTGCGCGGCATCCGCGTGCTCGATGGGAGGAACCGTCGCGGACGATCCGGTGGCGAGCACGAGCTCGTCGTACCCGGTCACCCCCTGCGCGGTCGTGACCGTGCGGGAGGAGGGGTCGATGGCCTCGACCGCCTCGCCGATCCGGAGGGTGACCTGCGGATGCGACCAGACCGCCGCGTCCAGCGTGAGGTCCGTCTCGCCGTCGTCGATGCGCCGGCTGAGCGCCACGCGGTCGTAAGGGACATGCGCCTCCTCCGCGAAGACGGTGATGCGCAGGGATGCGTCCTCTGCTCGCAGCAGTGTGGCCACGAGCCGGTGCGCGGCGGGCCCGCCGCCCACGACGATGATGCGACGGATGTCGGCCATGGCGTGCTCCTCAGGGTCGGGACGGCGATGACCGACACGCTACGCAGGGGCGGTTCCGCCGGCATTGCCCCCGCGTAACGTCGTGTGACGCCCACCTCACGGCAGCATCGGGCCCGTGTGAGACAGACGTTACGGCGCCGTCACGGCCCCGCGCCTTCCGAGGAAACACGGCCCTCCTAGCGTTCGAGCATGACCATCATCGAGCAGACCGCGACGGTGTCACCCGGCGAGCGGCGGAGCGTGTGGCACCCGGTGTGCGCGCTCGCAGACCTCGAGCCGCTGTGGGGCGAGGCGGCACTGGTCGGCGCCTCGCAGGTCGCACTCTTCCGGCTCCCCGACGACCGGCTGTTCGCCGTCGACAACGCGGATCCGCACACCGGCGCCTTCGTCATGTCGCGCGGGATCGTGGGATCCCGCGGCGCGACGCCCACGATCGCCTCGCCGCTCCACAAGGACGTCTACGACCTCGAGACCGGCGCCTGCCTCACCCGCCCCGACGGCCCGCGCCTGGCGACCTGGCAGGTGCGCGTCACCGACGGCGTCGTCGCCGTGCGCTCGACCCGCGTCCTGGTCGCCGCCTCCCACGGCACGTCGGATCTCGCGGGACGCCGGGCCGTGGCGGCGCTGGTCGAGGCGGTGCGTCTGGCACGCCCCGAGATCGACGTGCGCGACAGCTTCGTCGACGTGCAGGAGCCGTCGGTGCCCGACGTCCTGGGGATGCAGGACGACCGGGCGACGGCCACCGTCGTCCCCCTGCTGCTGTCCGAGGGGTACCACGTGCACGTGGACCTGGCCGACGCCGCCCGCGACGCGCACATCCCGGTGCGGGTGACCGGCGCCCTCGGCCCGGATCGCCGTCTCGCGCAGGTCCTGGCGCGGCGCCTCCGCGAAGCGGGCGTCGCCGTCCCCGGTACGGGCGAGGAACGGATCGTCCTCGCCGCCGCCGGCTCGAGCGACGCCGGCGCCGTCGCCGCCTGCCACGTCATGGGCGGGATGCTGGCGGCCGAGCTGGGTCGCGATGTGACGGTCGCGTTCGTCTCCGCCGCGCACCCGCGCGTCGGCGACGCGGTCACCGCCCTCCGCGAGGCGGGAGCGGGTCCCGTCGCCGTCAGCACCTACCTGCTCGCCCCCGGATACTTCGCCGATCTCATCCAACAGGCCGGCGCGGATGTGGTGTCACGTCCGCTGCTCGTCACCGATGCCCCACCTCCCCCGGAACTCGTCGCGCTCGTCGGCGAACGTTTCGACACCCTCACGTGACCTCGACAGGAGAAGCCATGACCGCTCTCGATGCGCAGCCCGTCACCTCACCCCCGTCGCCTCCCGGCGACGCAGCAGCTCCCGCGCTCAGCGTCCGCCCCGGCCGGTGGATCGAGGGCTGGAATCCCGAGAACGACGCGCAGTGGGAGTCCGTGGGCCGTCCCATCGCCGCCCGCAACCTGCGCTGGTCGATCTTCGCCGAGTTCCTCGGCTTCGTCGTCTGGCAGCTGTGGTCGATCGTGGTCGTGTCGCTCCCGGCGGCCGGATTCACCTTCGACACCTCGCAGATCTTCTGGTTGATCTCCATGCCGAGCCTCGTGGGTGCCACGCTCCGGTTCCCGTACACGTTCATGGTGCCGCGTCTCGGCGGGCGCAACTGGACGATCATCTCGGCCGCGCTGCTGCTGATCCCCTCGATCGGACTCGCGCTCTGCGTGGGCAATCCCGACACCCCGTTCGGCGTCATGCTGTTCGTCGCCGCGCTCGCCGGATTCGGCGGCGGGAACTTCGCCTCGTCGATGGCCAACATCACCTACTTCTACCCGCAGCGCGAGAAGGGCTGGGCGCTGGGCCTGAACGCCGCGGGTGGGAACCTCGGCGCCGCCGTCGCTCAGCTGGTGGTGCCCGTCGTCATCACCATCGGCGCGGGTGTGACCCTTCAGCTGCCCCTCGCCGGCTGGATCTGGGTGCCGCTCATCCTCGTCGCCATCGTCGGCGCGGCGCTGCGCATGGACAACCTCTCCCACGCTCGCGCCGACTTCGCCGCCTCGGTCGCCGCGTTCCGCGAACCGCACCTGTGGGTGCTGTCGCTGCTGTACCTCGGCACGTTCGGATCCTTCATCGGCTTCGCGGGCGTCTTCCCCAAGCTGATCGCCGACCAGTTCCCGGAGTACTCGCAGATCCACCTGGGTTCCGTCGCCCTCTCGCTGGCCTTCCTCGGCGCCCTCTGCGGGTCGCTGGCCCGGCCCTTCGGCGGGCGCCTGGCCGACCGATTCGGCGGCGCCGTCATGACGATGAGCGCGTTCGCGGTCATGGCCGTCATCACCACCGTCGTCATCCTCGTGCTCCCGCACGTCTCGTTCTGGGGCTTCCTCGCCCTCTTCGTCGCGCTCTTCATCGTCGCCGGCATCGGCAACGGGTCCACGTACCGGATGATCCCGACGGTGTTCGCCTGGCGATCGGGTGCCGCCGATGCGCACCGCACGTCGGGCGACATGGGCTCGCAGCGCAAAGCCTCGGCGGCACTCGGCATCATCGCGGCCATCGGCGCCTACGGCGGGTTCCTCATCCCCCAGGCGCTCGGACTGTCGAAGTCGTCCACCGGCGGCTACGAGGCCGGGCTCTCCTGGTTCGTCGTGGCCTACCTGCTGATGCTCGTGGTCACCGGCGTGGTCTACGTGCGGGGCGGGCGACGCAGCGGAACGCGCCTGTGACGCCGGCCGCGGTCCGGGGCGGCCGCCCCACCCACTGCCCGTACTGCGCGCTCCAGTGCGCGATGACCGTCACCCCCGGGCCCGCCGGTGCGACGATCACCGGACGGGACTTCCCCACCAATCGCGGCGGTCTCTGCAAGAAGGGGTGGACCTCCGCCGAACTGCTGGCGCACGACGACCGCGTCCGCGAGCCGCTGCGGCGGACCGCGGACGGCTTCGAGTCGGTCACCTGGGAGGACGCACTCGACGAGATCGCGGACCGGCTGCGGGATCTCCGCGCCAGCCGCGGCCCCGACGCCGTGGGCGTGTTCGGCGGCGGTGGCCTCACCAACGAGAAGGCCTATCAGCTGGGGAAGTTCGCCCGCATCGCTCTCGGCACGAGCCGGATCGACTACAACGGCCGGTTCTGCATGTCGAGCGCCGCCGCCGCCGGCAACCGCGCCTTCGGCATCGACCGCGGGCTCCCCTTCCCCGTCGAGGACCTCGACGGGGCGCACACGATCCTGATGCTCGGCTCGAACGTCGCGGCGACGATGCCCCCCTTCATCGGGCACCTCGCCGGTGCCCGGGAGCGCGGCGGACTGATCGTGGTCGATCCGCGCCGTTCCGAGACGGCACGGCTCACCGACGACGACGGCGGCATCCACGTGCAGCCCGCCCCCGGAACGGATCTGGTCGTCCTGCTGGGGCTGACCCATGTCGTCCTCGCGGAGGGGCTCGCCGACGCCGACTACGTGGCCGCGCGCACCGAGGGGTTCGATGCCGTCCGGCGGGTGGCGAACGCCTGGTGGCCGGAGCGCGTCCAGGAGGCGACGGGGGTGCCGGCCGCTCAGCTCCGGACCGTCGCGAGGCGGCTCGCCGCGGGCGGCGGGACGTTCATCCTGACCGGCCGCGGTGTCGAACAGCACGTCGACGGCACCGACACGGCGACCGCAGCCATCAACCTCAGCCTGATCCTCGGCCTTCCCGGGCGGCGGGGATCCGGATACGGCACGCTCACCGGCCAGGGCAACGGCCAGGGCGGCCGGGAACACGGTCAGAAGTGCGACCAGCTCCCCGGCTACCGCAAGATCACCGACCCTGCCGCGCGCGCGCACGTCGCCGCCGTGTGGGGCGTCGATCCCGCCTCGATCCCCGGCCCGGGCGTCCCCGCGGTCGAGCTGCTGTCGATGCTCGGCACCGAGGTGGCGGCGCTCCTCGTCCACGGTTCGAACGTGGTCGTCTCCGCGCCGGACGTCGCGGCGGTCCGCGCCGGCCTCGGCGCTCTCGACCTGCTGGTGGTGTGCGACTTCTTCCTCTCCGAGACCGCGCAACTGGCGGACTTCGTGCTCCCGGTCACGCAGTGGGCGGAGGAGGAGGGGACGATGACCTCGCTGGAGGGACGCATCCTGCGTCGCCGCCGCGCGGTGGAGGCGCCCCCGCTCGCCCGCAGCGAGCTGTGGATCATGCGCGAGCTCGCTGCACGCCTGGATGCGCCCGGTGTCTGGGCGACGGATGCCGCAGAGGTCTTCGACGAACTCGCCCGCGCCTCCCGCGGCGGCATCGCCGACTACTCCGGGCTCAGCCACGCCGCGCTCGACGACGGCCCCGCCGCGTACTGGCCGTACCCCGAGGGCAGCAGCGGGACCCCCCGCCTGTTCCTCGAGCGGTTCGCGCACCCCGACGGGCGCGCGCGCATGGTCGCGGTGGCGCCCGCCGCCCGCACCGCGTCCGCGGACACGGCCGGCCATCTCACCCTCATCACCGGGCGGTTGCTGGAGCACTACCAGTCCGGTGCGCAGACGCGACGGGTCCCGGAGCTCCTCACGGCCCGCCCCGAGGTCACCGTGCAGCTGCACCCCGCCACCGCCGCGCGCCTGGGCATCACCATGGACGACACCGTCGAGCTCAGCAACGACCGCGGCATCGTCCGCGCCCGCGCCGAGGTGACCACCGGCATCCGCCACGACACGGTCTTCCTGCCGTTCCACTTCGCCGACGACGGCTGCGCCAATCTGCTGACGGAGGCCGCGGTGGACCCCGTATCGGCGATGCCCGAGTTCAAACGGACCCGCGTCGTGGTCGCACGCGCCGAGGTGCTCCGATGATCCGCGTCGTCGTGGTCGGGTACGGCCCGGTCGGTGCGCGGTTCGTCGAGGGGATGCTCCCCGCGGTCCGCGCGGGCCAGGCGCAGGTCACGGTGGTCGGCGCCGAAGCGGACGACGCCTACAACCGCGTCCTCATCGCCGAGTACGCCGTCGGACGCGCCGCACGGGACCGCCTCGACATCGCGGACGCCGAGGGATGGCGCGCCGCCGGAGTGGATCTGCGGCTGGCCGAGGCCGCCGTCGCGATCGACCGCGACCGACGCGTCGTCCGGACATCCGGCGGGGAGCGCCTCGCGTACGACCGGCTGGTGCTCGCGACCGGATCACGCGCCAACATCCCCACGATCGCGGGGATGGAGCGCGCCCGGCGGGAACGGGACGTCCGCGCGCAGACGGCGGATGCCCTCGATCTCGGCGCGAGCGCGCTGCCCCGCGGCGTCTCCGCGCTCCGCGACCTCGCCGATGCGCGCCGCGTGGCGGCGACCGTCGCCGCGGGAGGACGCATCGTCGTGCTCGGCGCCGGCGTGCTCGGACTCGAACTCGCCCTCGCGGCGCGCGAACAGGGCGCGGAGGTCGTCGTCGTGCATCACGGCGATGTGCCCATGGCGCGCAACCTCGACACCGCCGGCGGGCGCATGCTCGCGCGGGCCGCGCGCGCGGCAGGCATCGAGATGGCCCCGCACTCCCGCGCCGAGAGCCTGCTGCTGCGCACCGACCCGCTCGACGGTCACCCGCGCTTCGACGCTCTGGTGTGCGCGGACGGCAAGCAGATCCCGGGCGACCTGTTGCTGCTGTCGGTGGGAGTCTCCCCCCGCGTCGAACTCGCCGTCGCCTGCGGCCTGCGCGTGTCGACGGGCATCCTCGTCGATCACCGGCAGCAGAGCTGGACCGATCCGGCCGTGTTCGCGATCGGCGACTGCGCCCACGTCGCCGCTCCCGACACCGTCGGCGCGGAGGGGAGGGTGCCGGGAGGCCCGTCCGGACTCATCGGTCCGGGCTGGCAGCAGGCCGATGCGCTGTCCGCGCGCTGGATCGCCGGCGCCGCCGACGACGAGCTCTCCACGGCGGATGCGGCGGAGTCTCCCGCGCCGGACCGCCCCCTCGTGGTCATGCTGAAAGCGGAGGGCATCGACGTCGTGGCCGGCGGTGTCGTCGACGCCGAGCCCTGGGACGACGACGTGCACGCCGCCTCGTGCGGCGCCGCGCGGCAGGTGACCGTCTGGGCCGATCCCGCGCGCGGCGGCTACGTGAAGATGGTGACGCGCGACGGCGTGCTCGAAGGTTTCGTCTGCGTCGGTATGCCGCGGGCCGGCGCCGAGCTGACCCTGCTCTACGAGCGGCGCAGCGAGCTGCCTGCAGACCGCGCGGCCCTGCTGAGGCTCGACGCCGAGCATGCCGGCGCGCCCGTGGCCACGGATGCCCTCGCGCCCGAGTCGACCGTGTGCTGGTGCAACGGCGTCACCGCGGCGCGGATCACGGACGCGGTCGCCGCCGGCGCCGACACCGTCGAGTGCATCGGCAGCGCCACCCGCGCCGGCACCGGGTGCGGCGGGTGCAAAGGTCGCGTCGCGGAACTGCTCGCCCGCGCCTCGACCTGACGCCGCGGCACGCGCTCAGGCGTGCCCGGCGCGCTCCATGGCCCGCAGCTCCTTCTTGAGGTCCTGCACCTCGTCGCGCAAGCGTCCGGCGAGCTCGAACTTCAGCTCGGATGCGGCCGCCAGCATCTGATCGGACAGATCGCCGATCATCGCCTCGAGCTGCGTGGCGCCCTCCGCGGCCAGCCCCTCCCGGCGGAGATTCGGCGTCGGGGACTTGCCCTTGCCCTTGCCGTTGTCGCGGGTCAGCAAGGCCTTCGTGTCGGCGCCCTCGCGCATCAGCGCGTCGGTGATGTCGGCGATCTTCTTGCGCAGCGGCTGCGGGTCGATGCCGTGCTCGAGGTTGTAGGCCACCTGCTTCTCGCGCCGGCGATCGGTCTCGTCGATGGCCGTGCGCATCGAGTCGGTGATCTTGTCGGCGTACATGTGCACCTGGCCGGACACGTTGCGCGCCGCACGACCGATCGTCTGGATGAGGGAGGTTCCGCTGCGGAGGAAGCCCTCTTTGTCCGCGTCGAGGATCGACACGAGCGACACCTCGGGCAGGTCGAGTCCCTCACGCAGCAGGTTGATGCCGACCAGCACGTCGTACACGCCCGCGCGCAGCTCGCTCAGCAGCTCGACACGGCGGAGCGTGTCGACATCCGAATGCAGGTAACGCACCCGCACGCCGTGCTCGCCGAGGAAGTCGGTGAGCTCCTCGGACATCTTCTTGGTGAGCGTGGTCACGAGCACGCGCTCGTCACGCTCGACGCGGATGCGGATCTCCTCCAGGAGATCGTCGATCTGCCCCTTGGAGGGCTTGACCACGATCTCGGGGTCGACGAGCCCGGTCGGGCGGATGATCTGCTCGACGATCCCGTCCGCGATGCCCATCTCGTACCGGCCCGGCGTCGCCGACAGATACACCGTCTGGCCGACGCGGTTCTTGAACTCGTCCCACCGGAGCGGACGGTTGTCCATCGCCGACGGCAGCCGGAACCCGTGCTCGACCAGCGTGCGCTTGCGCGATGCGTCGCCCTCGTACATCGCCCCGATCTGCGGCACGGTCACGTGCGACTCGTCGATGACGAGCAGGAAGTCGTCGGGGAAGAAGTCGAGCAGCGTGTGCGGCGGCTCCCCCGGAGCACGACCGTCCATGTGGCGCGAGTAGTTCTCGATGCCCGAGCAGAAGCCCAGCTGCTGCATCATCTCGAGGTCGAAGGTGGTGCGCATGCGCAGCCGCTGGGCCTCGAGCAGCTTGCCCTGCTTCTCGAACTCGCCGAGCCGCTCTTCCAGCTCGTGCTCGATCGTGCCGATGGCACGCTGCACGACGTCGGTGCCGACCACGTAGTGGGAGGCCGGGAAGATCGGCACCGACTCCATGCGCTGGATGATCTCGCCGGTGAGCGGATGAAGGGTGTACAGCGCCTCGATCTCGTCGCCGAAGAGCTCGATGCGGATCGCGTACTCCTCGTACACCGGGATGATCTCGATCGTGTCGCCGCGCACACGGAAGTTGCCGCGCGAGAAGTCGACGTCGTTGCGGTTGTACTGCATGGCGATGAACTGACGGATCAGGGCATCGCGGTCGTAGCGCTCGCCCACCTGCAGGGCGACCATCGCCCGGAGGTACTCCTCGGGGGCGCCGAGACCGTAGATGCACGAGACCGTCGAGACCACGATGACGTCGCGCCGGCTGAGCAACGAGTTCGTGGTGGAGTGACGGAGACGCTCGACCTCGGCGTTGATCGAGGAGTCCTTCTCGATGAACGTATCGGTCTGCGGCACGTAGGCCTCGGGCTGGTAGTAGTCGTAGTACGACACGAAGTACTCGACGGCGTTGTGCGGCATGAGCTCCCGGAACTCGTTGGCCAGCTGCGCGGCGAGCGTCTTGTTGTGCGCCAGCACCAGCGTGGGGCGCTGCACCTGCTCGACGAGCCACGCCGTCGTCGCCGACTTGCCCGTGCCCGTCGCGCCGAGCAGCACGACGTCGGTCTCACCCGCATTGATGCGCGAGGCGAGGGCGGCGATCGCCTGCGGCTGGTCCCCGCTGGGGACGTACTCGCTGACGACCTCGAAAGGACGGACGGATCGCGTGGTCTGCACTCATCCAGCGTACGGCGGGGCACCGACACCGCGGGCCGGACGGGTGGTCAGACCCGGACGCGCTCCCAGAGCGCATCCGTCTGCGCGACGGTGTGCGCGAGTGTTCCCGCTGTGTCGATGACGACGTCCGCCACCGCGAGACGGGCGTCATCCGAGGCCTGCGCGCCGATCCGCGCCCGAGCGGCGTCACGGGTGAGTCCGCGTTTGGTCACGAGGCGCTCCTCGCGCACGGCGGCGGGAGCCGCCGCGACGACGACGAGGTCCCACGGGTCGCTGCTGCGCGTTTCGACGAGCAGCGGCACGTCGTACACGACGACGGCATCGGGATCGGCCGCGAAGGCAGCGGCGAACCGCTCTGCCGAGGCCCGGCGCACGGCGGGGTGCACGATGGCGTTGAGCCGTTCGCGCGCGGCGTCGTCGCCGAAGACCACCGCTCCCAGCGCCGCGCGATCGAGCTCGCCCGACGCCGTGATCATCGCCGCGCCGAACGCGGCGCCGATCTCGGCCAGGACCGGCGACCCCGCCGCCTGCACCTCTCGGACGAGGGCGTCGGCATCGACGATGATCGCGCCGTGCTCCGCCAGCCGTCGGGCGATCGTGGACTTACCGGACGCGATGCCCCCGGTGAGCGCGAGAAGTGGCATACCTCGAGCATGCCATGCCCCGCACGGCCGCCGTCAGGACAGCGCGTCGCGGATGGGGGCCGTGCCGCCGAACACGACGGAGGTCTCGACGCTGCTCGCGGCAGACGCGCCCGCGGCGCGCGCGCTGGCGAGGAGGGCGTCGGCGTCGTAGCCGACCGTCTCGGTCAGAGCGACGCCCACGCCCACGACGGGGATGACCGCCTGGGTGACCGCTCCGAGGGACTCCAGAAGACCGCGGTAGATGCCGCCCGCCTGACGCCGCGCATCGGCGGCCGTCGATGACCGGGTGACGACCAGCAGCCCGACGTCGCCGTCCTCCCCGACCACGCTGATGGACGCGGCGTAGCGCCGCACACCCTGGCGGAAGGCGTGCAGGACGTCGCCGGCGACATCCGCGCCGAAGGCGATGCGGATCTGGCGCAGGTCCTCCAGGCGCACCGAGATGAGGGCGACCAGCTCGCCGCGCCACTGCGCCCGCTCGACCACGTCGCGCAGCGCGCTCTCGAACGTGCCCGAGAGCATGAGGCCGTCGGAGGTGATCCCGACGGCGCTCATCCACGCGTAGGCACGGAGGTCCGACTGCGTGCCGCGCAGCATCGAGGTCACGACCACCGCGACGATCGACAGCACGACGGTCAGGTAGCTCGCCATGACCGACCCGAACCAGGTGAGGAAGACATCGCTGTCCGGCCCCGCGGCCACGAACACGATGCTCCGCGCGAGGTAGGCCACCGCGACCACGAGGAACACTCCGCCGAGCACCGCGGCCGTGCCGAAGCGCACCAGGGGCGCGCGGAAGCACTCGATGCCCGCGAGGACCGAGAAGACCGTTACCGAGAGCGCCATGGCCAGCCAGCCCGCCCAGTCACCGCCGTCAGGGCCCTCGAGCGCGGCCGACGCCGCCACGATCACGATGCCGACGACGGCTACGACGACCGCGGCGCGCAGGGAGCGTTCGTTGAAGCGCCGTGCCCCCAGCCACATCACCGCGGTCGTGGCGACGAACAGCGCGTTCCCGAGCGAGATCGCGACGAATCCCCCGGTCCCGGCCGCCCACATCATGTAGGCGATCGTGGTGGCCATGCCGCACAGGAACGCGATCGCCCAGACGCGGCCCGGCCCGTCGTCGCGGCGCAGGAGCGTGTCGATGATGTAGATCGCGCCGCAGACGTTCGCCACGAGCGCGGCCATCAACGAGGCCGTGAACAGGTCGAGGCTCACCGGTCGCCCTCCCGCTCGATCGCCGCACCGGAGGCCGCCGCGTCGAGGGCCGGTGCGGGGATGTCGCCGCCGTCGGCGTTGACGGGCAGGGAGAGCATGAACGTGGACCCCACCCCCCGCGCCGACCGCACGGTGATGTCGCCGCCGAGGGCACGGGCGATGTCCCGGCTGATCGACAAGCCGAGCCCGGTGCCGTCGACGTCGGTGTGGGCGCGGAAGTAGCGCTCGAAGAGCCGGTCCAGATCGTCCTCGGCGATCCCCGATCCGGTGTCGCGCACGAGCACCCACGTCGTCGTACCGTCCGAGGTGCAGCCGAGTGCGATCTCGCCGCCGTCGCGGTTGTACTTCACCGCGTTGCTGATGAGGTTGTCGAGCACCTGCCGGAGCCGCAGCGGGTCGGCGAAGGCGTGCGCCGGCTCGATCCCGGCGGTGTCGATCGTCAGCGCGTTCATCGCCGCCCGTGCACGCCACGCCTCGGCGGCCGCGCCGAGCGCCTCGGCCACATCCACGTCCTCGGGCGAGACGGTCATGTCGATCGACATGCGGGAGGCGCTGGAGGCCGCGAGGATGTCGGCGACGATCTCGAGCAGGCGCTCGCCGTTGCGGGAGGCCACCTCGAGCGACGACCGCGCGTGCTCGGGTCTGTCCAGGCTGTCCAGCGCCAGGTCGATGTAGCCGAGCACGGAGGTGAGGGGCGTGCGGAGCTCGTGCGAGACGGACGACACCAGCCGGTCGCGGGCCCGCAGCGCCGTCATCTCCGCGGTGACGTCGCGGGCGATCAGCACGGCACCCGCATCCGCGCCCTGCGCGTCCCGCATCCGCCGCACCGTGAAGCTCAGCGCGTGCCGCCGCTCGTCGGGGTGCCCGAACCACACGATCTGATTGTCGAACACCTCGCCGTGCAGCGCGCGGATCAGGGGGCGCTCGGCGCGGGGCAACGGCGTGGAGCCGTCGAACCGGTACGCGTTCTCCAGCTCCTGATCGCGCGATCCGAAACCCGGGATCGAGTTCTGGAAGCGTCCGAGCGCCTCGTTCACGACGGCGACGGTGCCCTCGGGTGAGACGCGCAGCACGCCGAAGTCCACCGCGTCGAGCACCTCGTGCACCAGCTCCTCCTGACGCTGCGCGCGCTGCAGCGCGCCCGAGAGGACCGTGGCCTGGGTGTCGAGCAGCGACTGCTGGGCCTGGTAGCGGCGCGTCGAGACGTACATCGTGGTGGCGATCGCGAGGATCACCGCGGGCAGGAGCACGCTGGCATAGGTGACCGTCTGTGCCGGCCCCACCGCGACGAGCCACCAGTACGTGCCCGGGATGACGACGCACTGCACGATGTATCCCACCGTCCCGAGGGCGGCCAGCCAGATCGCGGGGAACGCCCAGAGCAGCCCGAGCCCGCCCATCGGCTCGGCGAGGCGCATGAGGGCGATGGCCGCCACATCCACCAGGGGGACGACGAGGATCCAGCCGCGCGCGATCGCCGCCCAGGGCACGACGAACGTCGCGACGCCCCCGGCGAAGACGATCATCGCGCCGGCCAGGAACGCGGGGATGTTGCCGGTGTCGCCGATGAACAGCGAGATCGTCGCGACGACCAGGGTGATGACGCACAGCATCAGCTGGTTCAGCACCGCCGTCCGACCGCGCCCCGCGCTCTGACGCGATCCGGGCGTGCCGATGAAGGTCTCGTGGAGGAAGCCGCTCACCCGTCCAGGACCGGGAGCGGTCGGTGCGGGGTGGCTGTGCATGATTCGGAGGGTATCGGTCAGGGGCGATCGGCGGGGAACGGGTCGTGCGGCAGCGACGTCACGGCCGCGAAGACGACAGAGGTCTCATCGCTCTCGGAGGCGGAGAGCGCCGCGATCGTCGCGCCTTCCACCAGGATCTCCGCCCTGTACCCGAGGGTCTGGCTCGTGGCGACCCCCACACCGACACCGGGCACCACGATGCCCTTCGACTCCACGAAGCGTTCGATGACACCCCGGTACAGCAGGCCGGCCTGACGTCGCGCGTCCGCGGGGCTCGTCGCGCTCGTCGCGACGAGCATGATCGTGCGATCCTCGCTGTCGCCCACGAGGGCGATCGGGGAGGCGAACTCCCGGGTCGCCGACCGCAGCACGCGCGTCGTCGCATCGGCGACCTCCTGACCGAAGGAGGCGGTGATCGCCCCCACGTCATCGACGAGGACCGCGATCACGACGACCAGGTCGGTGCGCGAGGCGGCCCGTCGGAGAACGCCGCGTAGCGCGTCGAGGAAGATGCTCACGGGGAGGACGTCCGGGAGGTCGTAGTACTTCCGCGCGACCCGCTCGTTCGCCAGCGCACTGCGCAGGACGAACTGCGCGATCGAGACGACGAGCCCGACGCTGAGATACCAGAAGTTCTCACCGACCTGACCGAACCAGGCGTCGTAGGTGTCGCTGTCCATGCCGTCGATGAGGATCACGGCGGCGCGCAGCATCGAGACGATCGCGGCGACCGCCATTCCGCCCGCGAGGACCCATCCCATCGCGTGGCGCCGCGCGGGACCTCCCAACGCGTGGATGACGGTGCCCGCGGCGATGCCCGCGAGCACCAGCGACGACAGCACCGATCCCCCGCTGCCGTCCGACAGGGGCGAGCCGAGCACCGTGGCCGCACCCGTGAGGAACGACAGGGCCACGATCATGAGCGACGGTCCGGGCACCGGCTGAGCGTTGTAGGCGCGGAACCCCAGCAGGATGCACCCGACCGACCCGATCGTGGCCGTGTTGGCGAGGGCGAACGCCCAGGTCGATCCCCACAACGAGGTCTCCACGAACGCGGCGACGACGTAGCTGAGCACCGCCACGATCTGGAGGACGAACCCCACCCCCCAGATGGGGGCGCCCGCGCGGTACCTGCTGGACGTGGACGTGCCGATATAGGCCAGGCTCGTGACGATCATGACGATCGCGGCCGCGATCGCCGCGGTGGGTCCGTCGAGGATCATCGCGCACCCCCCTCCCGCAGCGGCGAGTCCGTCGCGCCGCGCGTGTCGGTGTCTTCGGGGTCGTCGAGACTGTCGGCGGTGGCCGGCAGCAGGACGTGGAAGTTCGAACCCACCCCCACCGTGCTCGTGACCGAGATGTCACCGCCGTGGGCGCGCACCAGATCGCGGCTGATGGCCAGGCCCAGCCCCGTCCCGGTCGCGCCGTCGCCGACGCGGAAGAAGCGTTCGAACACCCGGGACAGATCGTCCTCGGTCAGCCCCACGCCCGTGTCACTGACCGTGATCGTCGTCGTGACGCCGTCGGAGGCGGTGGTCAGGCTCACGCGCCCGCCGTCGCGGTTGTACTTCACGGCGTTGCTGATGAGGTTGTCGATGACCTGACGCATCCGCAACGGGTCGGCGTAGGCCGGCGCGGCACGGATGCCCGACAGGTCCAGCGCGATCGCCCGCTCGCCCGCCGACGCGCTCCAGGCCTCGCCGCTGGCCCGCACGACGTCGGCGATGTCGACCTGCTGCTGCGAGATCGTCAGGTCGGCCGACATCTCGGAACGGCTCGAGGCGGTCAGGATGTCGGAGACGATCTCGAGCAGGCGAGCCGCGTTGCGCTCCGCCACCTCGAGGTACTTGCGCGCGCCGTCGGGCACCGAGGTGTCGTCGACCGCGAGCTCGAGGTACCCGATGATCGACGTCAGAGGCGTGCGCAGCTCGTGCGACACCGACGAGACCAGCGAGTCGCGAGCCCGGAGCGCCGTCAGCTCGGCGGTCACGTCGCGCGAGACGATCACGGCACCGCTGTCGGAGCCGTCGACGGCGCGGGTGCGGCGCGCCGTCACGCTGAGCGCGCGGCGGCGCGTTCCTGCGCCGCCGAACCAGACGATCTGGTTGTCGAAGACCTCCCCGCGCGCCGCGCGGGCGAAGGGGATGTCGGCACGCTCGAGTGCCGTCACGCCGTCCGCACCGAAAGCGGCACCGCGCCCGGACCCGCCGACGTCCGCGGTGCGGGCGGCGCGTTGCAGCCGCGCGTGGGCCTCGTTGGCGAGCGTCGTCGACCCGTCCGCGGCCAGACGGATGACGCCGAAGTCGATCGTGTCGAGCACTTCCGCCAGGAGCTCCTCCTGCTTCTGCGCCCGGCGGAGGGTCCGCGCCATCGTGCGGGTCTGGCGGGTGAAGAGCAGACGCTGGGCGGTCATCTGCCGCGCCAGCGTGGCGCCGATCGAGCCGACGACGATGATCATGATCGGCAGGGTGACCGTCTGGAGCCCGACCTCCTGACGCGGATCGATCACGGAGCTCGCGATCAGCACGATCGGGACGGAGATGGCTCCCAGCAGGTAGCCGCCCAGACCGTAGAAGACCGACAGCCAGATCACCGGCAGGAAGAACAGGGCGCCGAAGCCCGACGCCGGCTCCGACAGCGTGATGAGCGCGACGCCCACGATGTCGATGATCGGGACGAGGGACACCCACCAGGCGGAGATGCGCGACCACGGCACGAGGAGCGCGGCACCGCCGCCGCCCAGCACGACGATGGCGCCGAGCCAGAACATGCCCAGGTCGTCGGGGAACCCGTACGGCACCGCCAGAGCGACGAAGACGAGCACGACGGCGCAGAGCGTCAGCTGCAGGAAGGCGGTCGTGCGGGTGCGTCCGCTGTCGAGGAACGGCGGGAGCGCGAAGTAGCGCGGAAGGCTGCCCAGGAATCGGCGGATGCGCCGTGAGTCGACGACCTGATCCGCGACCGGATAGTCAGCGATGTCGTCGGTGCCCATACCGCGACGCTACCGCGCCTAGACGGACGGCGTGGCACGCACACCCGGAGGTCCCCCGAAGAGGGGACAGCGGAAACGGCGAAAGGGCCGGAACCCGGAGGTCCCGACCCTTTCGCGTGGTGTGATCAGCTGATCAGCGGCCCGACAGCTTCTCGCGCAGCGCCGCGAGCGCGGCGTCGTCGGCGAGGGTTCCGCCGCCCGACGAGTCGCTCGAGAACGACGAGGAACCGGTGCTGGAGTCGACCGTGCTCGGGTTGGCGGCTTCCGCCTCCTGAGCCTTGATGACGGCAGCCTTGTGCGCCTCCCAGCGACCCTGGGCAGCGGCGTACTCCTGCTCCCAAGCCTCGCGCTGAGCGTCGAAGCCGTCCTTCCAGGCGTTGGTCTCCGGGTCGAAGCCCTCGGGGTACTTGTACTCCCCGTTCTCGTCGTACTCGGTGACCATGCCGTAGAGGGCCGGGTCGAACTCGGTGCCGAAGGGGTCGACCGACTCGTTGGCCTGCTTGAGCGACAGCGAGATGCGGCGACGCTCGAGGTCGATGTCGATGACCTTGACGAAGACCTCTTCGCCGACCGACACGACCTGCTCGGCGAGCTCGACGTGCTTGCCGGAGAGCTCCGAGATGTGCACGAGGCCCTCGATGCCGTCTGCGACGCGGACGAACGCACCGAACGGAACGAGCTTGGTGACCTTACCCGGGGTGACCTGGCCGATGGCGTGGGTCCGGGCGAAGACCTGCCACGGGTCCTCCTGCGTCGCCTTGAGCGAGAGCGAGACGCGCTCGCGGTCGAGGTCGACCTCGAGGATCTCGACGGTGACCTCCTGGCCGACCTCGACGACCTCGGAGGCGTGCTCGATGTGCTTCCACGAGAGCTCGGAGACGTGCACGAGGCCGTCCACGCCGCCCAGGTCGACGAACGCACCGAAGTTGACGATCGACGAGACCGTGCCCTTGCGGACCTGGCCCTTGTGCAGGTTGTTGAGGAAGTTCGAGCGCGACTCCGACTGGGTCTGCTCGAGCAGCGCCCGACGCGACAGCACCACGTTGTTGCGGTTCTTGTCGAGCTCGAGGATCTTCGCCTCGATCTCCTGGCCGAGGTACGGCGTCAGGTCGCGGACACGACGCAGCTCGATGAGCGACGCCGGGAGGAAGCCACGCAGGCCGATGTCGACGATGAGGCCACCCTTGACCACTTCGATGACAGAACCGGTGACGACGCCGTCGTTCTCCTTGATCTTCTCCACATCGCCCCAGGCGCGCTCGTACTGTGCACGCTTCTTGGACAGGATGAGGCGGCCTTCCTTGTCCTCCTTCTGGAGAACGAGGGCCTCGACGTGGTCGCCGACGTTGACGACCTCGTTGGGGTCGACGTCGTGCTTGATCGAGAGCTCACGCGAGGGGATGACGCCCTCGGTCTTGTATCCGACGTCGAGGAGGACCTCGTCGCGGTCGATCTTCACGACGGTGCCTTCGATGAGGTCTCCGTCGTTGAAGAACTTGAGCGTCTTCTCGACCGCGGCCAGGAAGTCCTCGGCAGATCCGATGTCGTTGATCGCGACCTGCTTGGTGGCCGGGGCGGTCGTTGCGGTAGTCATGTAGTGGGTTGTCCTTGTTGGGTTGGGTCTCAGGCCGCGGCAGAGCACAGGGGCGATAGCCGAAGCGAAGCGGATTGTTGTGGAACGGTGTCACTCGCGCACGCCGGAAGGCGCGCCAGTCGAGTGACACTCAAGGCTAACAGAACCGCTGCCTGCTCGGAAGCGCTCCCCGAGGGGTCCGTCACGCGCCGTCACGCGACGCTCGCGGGGGCTCAGTAGCCCGCGGCGGCCTCGCCGTCCTCGACGATCGTGCGGGTGCTCGAGAGCCCCAGCCGCGTGGCACCGGCGGCGATCATCGCCTCGGCGTCCTGTCGTGTGCGGATGCCGCCGGACGCCTTGACCTCGAGACGGTCCCCGACGGTCTGCTTCATCAGGCGCACGGCATGGACGGAAGCGCCCCCCGCCGGGTGGAAACCCGTCGACGTCTTCACGAAGTCGGCACCGGCGGCCTCCGCGGCACGGCTGACGGCGACGATGGCGTCGTCGCTCAGGGCGGCCGACTCGATGATCACCTTCAGAACGGTCGGGGCGGGCGCGGCCTCGCGAACCGCACGGATGTCTGCCTCGACGGCGTCGTAGCGTCCTTCGATCGCAGCGCCCACGTCGATGACCATGTCGATCTCGTCCACCCCCTCCGACACCGCGAGCGCTGCCTCGGCAGCCTTGATCTGCGAGTGGTGCTTGCCGCTCGGGAACCCCACCACGGCGGCGAGCTTGAGGCCGGCCGGCAGGTCGACGGGAAGCACCGACGGAGAGAGGCACACGCTGTACGCACCGAGCGCCGCGGCTTCGGCGATCGTCGCCGCGACGTCGGCGGTCGTCGCCTCCGGCTTCAGCAGCGTGTGGTCGACGTAGCGGGCGAGGTTCTCGGTCATGGTGTCTCCTAACGGGGGGCGCGGTTCAGGGACGACCGATGCCCTCTCCAGGATCACACCTCGCGCGCTCATCCGCACACCGACGCGGCATCTCGGCCGATGCGTCGGTGCTCAGGAACCGACCGCCTGCCGCCGCGCCACCGCGTACCGGACGAGTGCGACGAGCGCCCGCCAGCCGATGAGGACGAACGCCAGAGTGCCGCCGGCGACCAGGATGAACGCGAAGGCCGTCCCCTGTCCGACGAGGGCGCGCAGCAGCATCCCGCCGGCGAAGGTCACCGCCCACACCGGGATCCCGGTGCGCCACGGTGCCGCCGGAGCGCGCCAAGCGCGGCTGACCAGCCACCCGGCCACGAGCGCGGCCAGGAACGGCCACGCCGTCGTCCAGAGCCCCGCGAGCACATCCGAATCGTGGCTGGCTCGGCCCGTCGCCGCGAAACCGACGACCAGCAGTGCGTCGACGACGAACGCCACGATGATCGGAACGGGACGTCGACGCCGGGTCATGCGTCCCAGCCTACGGATGCGGCGTAGCGTCGAGTGTTCGATGCGCGCCACGCCGGCGGCATCTCGAGAGGAGAACGACACCATGATCCCGCTGTCCGAGTCGGCCGTTCGCGCCGCGTTCACGAACGTCTCGCTTCGCGAACGGAAGGCGGTCGTGCTGCCTCCGGCCTTCGACGAGATCGACTGGGAGCGGCGGGACTACCTCGGCTGGCGCGATGCGAAGCAGCCGCAGGTGGGGTACGTCGTGGGCGAGATCGACGGCGATCCGGTCGGTGTGCTCCTGCGGGAGACCGAGGCGCGCCCGCTCCGGCGGCCGCAGTGCGCGTGGTGCAACGACGTGGAGCTCCCGAACGACGTGGTGATGTTCAGCGCGAAGCGGGCGGGCGACGCCGGCCGCCGCGGCGACACGGTGGGCACATTGCTCTGCGCGGAGTTCGAGTGCTCGCGGAACGTGCGCCGGCTCCCGCCGTCGGCCTACCTGGGGTTCGATCGCGAAGCGGCGCGGCAGCGACGGATAGATGCGCTGCGCGACAACGTGGCGCAGTTCGTCCGGGGCATTCGAGACGGCGCCTGATCCGGTCGGTGGGTGATCGCGGTCAGCGTGCGTTGGCCAACGCCCGCAGGTCGGCACCGCTCAGCCGCTGCGTGGTCCACTCGCTCATCGGCTCTGCGCGCAGCGACCGGTAGAACTCCACCGCGGGCGTGTTCCAGTCGAGCACGGTCCATTCCAGGCGGGAATAGCCGCGCTGCACGCAGATGTCGGCGAGGGCGACGATGAGCGCCTTGCCGTACCCGCGGCCGCGTTCCGCGTCGTCGACATACAGATCTTCCAGCCAGATGCCGTGGCGACCCGTCCACGTCGAGTAGGTGAGGAACCAGAGCGCGATGCCCACGATGCGTCCGTCGCGTTCGACGACGTGCGCGAACGCCTTCGGATCCTCTCCGAACAGGGTCGCCGTGAGGGCGTCCTCGGTGTTCTCGACGGCGTCCGGCTCACGCTCGTAGACGGCGAGGGCGGTGATGCACGCGAGGATTCCCGCCTCGTCTCCGGGACGCGCCGGGCGGAGGACGGCGTCAGCCGCAGCATCATCGGATGTCATGGTCCGACGATAGCGGCCGGGCCGGCGAGTCTCGGGATCGTGACGCTCGGGATCGTGACGCTCAGAACGGCGCGAGCACGGGGGCACCGGGCGGCTGCACCGCGGTCGCCGGGCGGAACACCGGCATCCGTCGTTCGGGTTCGACCAGGTAGCGCCTGCCCGCGGGCGAGGTCCACTCCACGGCGCCGCTGCGGTCGCCGCGCTGGCGCAGCGTCCACCCACCGTGGTGCTTCACGGTGTGATGCCCGACGCAGAGCGGGGCGAGGTTGTCGCTCGAGGTCGGACCACCACGGGAGTAGGCGATCGTGTGATCGATCTCGCATCGGTCGGCCGGCATCCCGCATCCCGGAGCCATGCATCGTCCGGCTCGCCACCGCACGAGACGGCGGAGTTCGGGTGGGGGGCGGTACAGCTCCCGCCCCACGGAGAGGACCACACCGGTCTCGGGGTGGGTGAGCACACGCATCCAGCCGGTTGCTCCGCCGCAGAGCTCACGGGCACGCTCGTGGGTGATCGGTCCGACACCCTCGACCGTCGCGGGGGCGGCATCGGCGGCATCGGAATCGAGGAGCGAGAGCACGGGCACCGTGACCGCCACGGTGGCGCGGATGCCGTGCGTCGCGTCCGGATGTGCGCCGACGACGCCGTCGATCAACAGGTCGGCGACGACGTCGGCGCGCGCCTGATCGAGCGTGCGCACCGTCGCCGCGTCGTCGTTCGCGGTGTCGTCGTTCGCGGCGACGCGGGCGTCCGCCTCGACCAGCACCCACGCGAGAGCGGTGACCCGGTTATGGATGGCGCGGGCTTCGACCGCGGGCAGATGGATCAGATACCAGGCCATGCCGTCATCGCCCGGCTCGAGCACCGTCCGTCGGCGTGCGACCGCTTCGGTCTGGCGCTCCACCAGCGTCTGCGCCCGGGCCGCGTCGACGAGGGCCCGCACCGCGCGCCGGAACGTGCCGATGGGCATCGTCTCCGCCAGTGCGAGCGCGCATGCCGCGAGCTCGTCGCGGAGCCACGCTTCGGCGGTGTCGACGACGTCGACGAGGATGTCGGCGTGGCGCTCGGTGATGCGCGCCCTTCCGAGCGCCTCGAGCACGGCCGGGTATCGGCGGGTGAGCGCCTCGGCCCGGGCGAGCAGGCTGCCCGCGGAGGACTCGGTGATGCGGAGGGCGCACGCGAGCTCGAGGCGGATCGAGCGTTCGATCACTCCCCGATCGACAAGCCCGTCGCGATGCGCCCGAGTGACCGCATCCCGGTGCATCTGCGAGACGGCGACCAACCGCTGCGCGGCGAAGACGGCCTCCATGGCGGCGACCTCGATCACATGATCGACGGCATCCCACGGCTCGACGGGCAGGGTCGCGAACGGCTCCTCCCCCGGCGACGCCGCGTCCACGCGATCGGGATCAGCCGCGCCACGCGGGTCGATCTCGTCGTCGATGAACATGCTTCCAGCGTAGGGAGGGCCACCGACATCCGACCGCCGCCATCACGGGCTAGCCTCACGGGATGAGAGGTCACTGGAGGCCCTTGGCCATCGGTTACGCCGTGCTGGCACTCGTCGGCCTCGTGGCGACCTTCGTCTTGAACGTGTGGAGCGTGGTCGCGGCCCGCAACTACCTCGCAGACATCGTCGGCAGCGGCCCGGCGGTCTCGTCGATCGGCGTGGACCTGCTGGTCGTCGCGGCGGCCGGCGTCGTGTTCATCGTCGTCGAAGCGCGGCGGCTGGGCATGAGGCGGGCGTGGCTCTACATCGTCCTCTCGGCGGTGACGGCCTTCGCGTTCACCTTCCCGCTGTTCCTCGCGATGCGCGAACGCCGACTCGCGGCGCGACGCGCGGACGGCTGATCGGCGCGGGCGCCCTACGCTCGGATGTCGTGACCTCCTCTCTTCCGCCGCGCATCGGCATCGTCGTGACCGATCTGTACGCGGGTGACGACCCCGACCGCGACACGCCCCTTCTCCTGCCCGCACTCGCGGAGCGCGGCGTCGACGCCCGTGCCGTGGTGTGGCACGCGGACAACGACCTCGGTGAGCTCGACCTGCTCGTGATCCGCTCGCCGTGGGACTACCCGGAGCGCTTCGCCGAGTTCGCCGCGTGGCTCGATCGCGCCGAACGGGCGACGCGGGTGGTGAACTCCCCGGCCCTCATGCGCTGGAACCTCGACAAGCGCTACCTCGCACAGCTCGAGGCCGACGGCGTCCCGGTCGTGCCGACCGTGTTCTGCGAGACCCCGGATGCGGCCGCCCGCGCGATCGCCGCACACGAGCCGGGGCGCGTCGTGGTCAAACCGACGGTGTCGGCCGGCGCGCGCGACACGGGCCTGTTCGACGCGACCGACCCCGCCGCCCGGCAGCTGGCGGATCGGATCCTTGCGCGCGGCGGCGTCGTGATGGTGCAGCCGGAGATCGAGGAGCTCAGCCGGGGTGCGGAGAAGGCGCTGTACGCGATCGACGGCGTCCTGACGCACGCGATCGAGAAGGGCGCGCTGCTGGATGTCGGCGGCGGGCTGCTCGGGGGAACGTATGTGGAGAACCCGGTGGCGGTGGCCATGTCGGCCGAGGAACAGGCGTTCGCCCACCGCGCCCTGACCGCGGTGGCGCGCGCCGGACACGAGCGACCGCTCTATGCGCGCATCGACATCGTCGACTCCGCCGCCTTCGGCATCGTCCTCCTCGAGATCGAGCTGGTCGAGCCCGCGCTGAACCTCCACGTCGCCCCGCACGCGCTGGCGCCGGTCGTGGACGCGATCCTGGCCGCGACCGCACCCCGGTGACATCGCCCGCCATCGTGCGGATACGCGCGGCGCGCTGACGGCGCTCAGCGCCAGCGTTCCCGAACAGCCTCAGCGCCAGCGTTCCCGAACGGAGGGGGCAGCCTCGACGCCCTCGCGACGCGCGCGGGCGATGAGGCCCAGCCGGTCGGGATGATCCATGGCGTGCAGAGTGCACGCCCCGACGCTCTCGCGCCATGCGCCGGCGAAGCGCTCCGCGTCGGCGGCTCGTCGGCCGATGGCTGTCGGCACGGCGAGGTATTGACGCGGCGACGGCCCTCGCGCCGCGGAGCGCAGCAGGCGCTCGACGAGCCCGGAACCACTCCCCTGGCCCACCTCCAGCAGGAAGCGCGGTGCACGGACCGCTCCGAACAGCTCGGTCAGGGCGTCGGCCGCCACGCGCTGATCCGCGGTGCTCGCTCCCACGAGCTCCACGTCCACGTCCTGGCCGCCGTCGCCGCTCACGCGTGTCGTGACGCGCGGCTCGCCCGTGGCCGTTCCGACACGACCCGCCTCGCCGAGCGCCCGCCAGAGAACCCGGGCGATCCGCGCCGTCGCCGCCCCGACGTCGCGGGACTGCTCGCGCGATCGCCGCCACTCCCGCGCGATCGGCACCCCCGCCCACACCGCTGCCGCGATCAGCACCGCTCCCACTCCCAGACCCCACGCCGCGCCGCCGAGGAACGCGAGCGCCGTTCCGACGAGCGCCGTCGCGCCGAGCCCGACGAGCGCCCCTCCCAGACGCCGGGCGGCGGGGACGCTCGTGCGGAACACGGGCGCGCCCTGCCGCCGTGCCACGAGCGCGCTGACCGCCTCGTGGTCGTCGTAGTCGTCGCCGATCCGCCACTGCGCGTGCGTCGTGCGCCGCTCCGGCACCGTCAACGCCGCGTTGATCCGGGCCACCGACGCCGTGGGCCGGCGTGCCTCCACGTCGCGCAGCGCCGTCCGTTGTTCGAGGGTCATCGCGGACGCGAGACCCCGGACGACGAGCGACGGGTCGTCATGATCGAGCCCCCAGAGCGCCGCATGCTTCCGCCGCAGCCGCGCCGCATCCGGCGCAGCATCCAAGGGCACGGTCGCCGGCAACAGGGCCGTGACCGTCCAGTTGTGCGCCACCTTCTCGGGCCACGCGGGATCGAGGCGCAGGGTGCGACCACGCAGCTGCTGCGTCGCGGATGCCGTGGCGACCGCCGTCAGGTCGATGAGGGTGTTGACGGCAGGACAGTCCCACCCCTCGCCCAGGAGTCCCCGTGTTCCGACCACCACGTGCACGATGCCCCGTTGGAGGAGCCCGGAGACGGCTCCGACGATCGCCGCCGCTCCCGCGCCGGGCGCGTGCACGGCCGAGACGTAGGGGGCATCGGCGAGCGGAGTCGACGCCACCGGGATCGCGAGCTCCCGGCCGAGCTCCCGGACGAGGACGTCGGCGTCCTCCGTCCGCACCCTCGTCTCACGGCCGGTCACGAGCACCGCCCGAAGACCGCGCGCGCCGGGATGGGTCGCCACCACGTCGAAGGTGCGCAGCGCGCCCGCCGATCCCACCAGACCGCCGTGGGTGTTGCCGTGTCGTGCGAAGTCCGTCACGACGAGGGCCCGCAGCGCGTCGTCGCCGATCGCGGCCCGCTCACGCGCCAGGATGTCGCCGGCGCCGATGTCCTTCGCCCGCGACGACGCGAGCATCGTGTCGACCGGATCACGGGTTCGACGCACGCCCCGGTCGGTCAGCGCATAGCCGAAATCGGCGAGCGTCCGGCGGATGCGGTGCCACAACGGGCCGAGCGCCGCATCCGGCAGCACACGGTCCAGCGCGAACCGCGACAGCAGCCGCACGGCCTCATCCGTCGTGGGCTGCCGACGAGCGACCTCCGGGATGCGGGTGGTCAGCGGATCGTCGGGCGCCACGGCGAAGAGCATCGCCGCCGCGGCCTCCGCCGCGGGGAAGTCCGCGCTGAACGCGGTCGCGAGTCGGGCATCGATCGCGTCCTCCGGCGCGGCCGGTGGCGGGTCGAGCGGGTCGCGGGACGTCGGCGGATCGACATCGGGCAGCAACGTCTCGCGCAGGTAGGCGAGCCCGGTGTCACCGCCGAACGTGCGTCGCAGCAGCACGTCGAGGCCGACGGCCTGCCCGTTGAGGAAGGCGATCTCGGCGGCCGTCGGCTCCACGGCGAGCACGAGGTCGCGGTACGGAGCCAGGTTCCCCTCGCGCACGACGGCCGGCACGGGCACCTCGTAGTCCACGTCGCCGAGGAGCGCGGTGTAGTTGTCGTACTCGTGCGCGTCGTCCGGCGACGGCAGCGTCGCCGTGAGCCCGATCACCAACGGCGCTCGCCCATCGGCACGCAGACGCGACACGAGCGCCGCCACCACGAGCGCCCAGTGGTCGAGCAGGTGATGGCACTCGTCGAGGACAATGGTCTCCACGCCCGCCGCGACGAGCCGCTCGACGAGGGCGAGAGCGCGCGGATGCAGCGCCGCGGCGAGCACTCCCGGGTCCTCGCGCACGAGTCGTCGGCGCACGGCCCGGGATCGCCGAGCGATGCCCGCGACGTAGGCACGGCTATTGTTCGAACGCAACTCCTCCAGCCACGCGGCCGCAGCCTCCGGCGAGCGGTCGTCCGCCTCGAGCTCCTCCCGCCAGCGGTCGGCCGCGATCGTCTCGAGCGGCATCCCCCGATCGAGCACGCTCAGCGCCTGATACGTCAGGGCCGTCAGGTCGCCGGGATGCTCGCCGTCATCCGAGACCCGCGCCGGATCCGGCGCAAGGGCGGCGGCGGCACGCATCCACTGCGCGCGGATGGTGAGCGTCGGCGCCAGCACGAGGGTCCGGCGTCCGCGGCGAGCCGCCAGCAGCAGCCCGAGAAGCGTCTTGCCCGACCCCGGAGGGGCGACGATGTGCAGCGGCTCTCCCCCGTCCACGTCGACGCGGTCGAGCACGTCGGCCTGGTAATGGCGGAGAACGCCGTCGAAGCTCCAGGACGCGAGCGGGGCCATGCGATCAGTCTGCCTCAGGCGGGCACCGCGAACTCGCGCAACCGATCCCACGGCTCCGTCCACGCCAGAGCGTCGAAGATGCCGTCCAGGAGCATGGCCGTGAACCCCCAGACCAGGTGTTCGCGCGCCCCATGCCGGACGAGGAACGCCGGCCCCTGCCACCGACGGCCGTCGCGCCGGATGACGGTGCTCCCCCGGTTCGCAGGATTCAGCAGATCGGCGACGGGCACCCGGAAGACGTCGGCGGATTCGGCCGCGTCAACCACGCCCACCTCCGACGGATGCGACCACCACCCGACCACGGGCGTCACCACATGACCCGAGAAGGCCAGCGGCACCTCGGGCAACGCACCCAGCACCTCGACGCCCGCAGCGTCGAGTCCGGTCTCCTCGACCGCTTCGCGCAGCGCCGCCGACACCGGACCGTCGTCGCCCGGATCGAGGCGTCCGCCCGGGAAGGCGACCTGCCCCGGATGCGCACGCAGGGTGGTCGCGCGTGCCAGGAGGAGCACATCCAGGTCGCTGCCCACGCGGCCCGCGCGCGGACGGTGCGCACTCGGCGTCGCATCGAGCACGCCGAAGAGCACGAGGACGGCCGCCGCCCGCGGGTCCGCCGAGGTCGGCAGCTCCGCGAACGCCGCCGGCACCTCGGCCCCGCGGGCGAGCCATGCCTCGAGCTCGGCGCGCGCCGGATGGGGCCCGGACACCGAGGTCATGCCGCGACCGTCGATCAGTTGAGTGCGCGCGTCGACGCGGGGATCACACCATCCGCGTAGAGGCTCTTCGCGACGTCCTGCAGCGCGGTCAGCGCGACGCGCTGGGTCGTGGGGCCGTAGGAGATTCGCGCCACGCCGAGCGCCTCGTACTCCGCGGCGGTCAGCGCACCGGGGAGCCCGATCACGCTCACCTTGCGCTCGCCGATGCCGTCGACCAGCTGACGGGTCACGTCGGCGTCGAGGATGCCCGGGACGAAGACGACATCGGCACCGGCCGACAGGTAGGCCCGCCCACGCTCGATGGCGTCGGCGATCGACTCCTCGACCGGACGGTCGCCGCCGCGGACGAACGCGTCGGTGCGGGCGTTGAGCGCGAAGGGCACGCCTTCCGCGTCCGCCGCGGCGAGGATTGCTTCGACGCGCGCCGCGGACTCCGCGACCGGACGCAGGCGGTCCTCGACGTTGGCGCCGACGATGCCGACACCGATCGCGCGGCGTGCCGTCTCTCCGGCGTCGGCGTACCCGTCGTCGAGGTCCGCCGTGACGGGGACGTCACCGGCAGCCGCGACGATGCGGCCGACCAGATCGAGGGTGATGTCGAGGGGGATGGTGCCGTCGTCGTAGCCGAAGGTCGCGGCGATCGAGTGGCCGGCGGTCGCGAGGGCCTTGGTCTCGGGCAGCGCGAGGATGGCCTTGGCCGACACCACATCCCACACGTTCACCACGCGGAGGATCTCGGGAGCGGCGTGGAGCGATCGCAGCGTCTGCGCGCGGTCGGACAGGGACAGCTTCTGTTCGTTGCTCGTCATGCCTCCACGCTAGGGCAGCGCCGCGGTCGCCGGGGCGGGCTTGCCACGCACCGTCATGCGTGACGGCGCGTGCGTCGAACTCGCAGTCCGCTCCCAGGTTCGCGGGACCACACCGGCACCTCGGGGTGTTGTGGTCTGTGACGCCGCAGCCGGCGGCGGACACCGAGGAGGAACCATGTCGAACGACTATCGCAAGACCGCAGAGGCACTCAGCCGTCTCACCCCGCTCCAGTACGACGTGACCCAGGAGGATGCCACCGAGCCGCCCTTCCGCAACCGTTACTGGGACAACCACGAGCGCGGGATCTATGTGGACGTCGTGTCGGGACAGCCGCTGTTCTCGTCCGCCGACAAGTTCGAGAGCGGATCGGGATGGCCCAGCTTCACGCGTCCGATCTCGGCCGATGCCGTGATCGAGAAGAGTGACCGGACTCTCTGGATGCGGCGCACCGAGGTGCGCTCGTCCGGGGCGGACAGCCACCTCGGACACGTGTTCGATGACGGCCCGCGCGATGCGGGCGGCCTCCGCTACTGCATGAACTCCGCCGCGCTGCGCTTCATCCCGCTCGCCGAACTCGACGAGCAGGGGTACGGCGACTTCCGGGCGCTCTTCTCCGACGAGGGCTGATCCGCTCTGACGAGGGCCGATCTTCCGCGGTGCGAATCGATTCGATACGCTGAGAGACGGGTGCCTTGCGCGGCGCCCGTCTCCCCGCCCGCACCATCTCGAGAGCCCGCGCATGTCCAGAACCCTCACCACGGGCCGTCCGTGGCGTGTCATCCTCGCCTTCTCCGTCCCGCTCCTGATCGGCAACGTCGTCCAGCAGCTCTACCACGTGGTCGATGCCGTCGTGGTGGGACGCCAGATCGGCGTCGACGCCCTCGCGGCGGTGGGCGCCACCGGCAGCCTCCTGTTCCTGCTCATCGGCTTCGCGTGGGGTCTCACCTCGGGCTTCGCGATCCCCACGGCGCAGGCGTTCGGGGCCGGCGACCACGCCGCCGTGCGCCGCTCGGTCACGACGGGCACCATCCTCACGGCCATCACGAGCGCCGTACTCACCGTCGGCGCACCGTTGATCTCCGAGCCGCTGCTGCAACTGCTGCAGACCCCGCCCGAACTGCTCCCTCAGGCCACGGTCTTCGCGCAGGTCAGCTTCCTCGGCGCCGGCGCGACCATGTTCTTCAACTACCTGTCCGCGATCATCCGCGCGATCGGCGATGCGCGGACCCCGCTGCTGTTCCTGACGCTGGCCTGCATCCTGAACGCGGGTCTCGTGGTCGTCATGGTCGGTCCGCTGGGATGGGGTGTCGCGGGCGCCGCGCTGGCCACCGTCCTCTCGCAGGCCGTCTCGGTGATCCTCTGCCTCGACTTCATGCGCCGCCGCATCCCAGTGCTGCTGCCCCGCCGCGAGGACTGGCGGCTCACGCGCGCCGACTACGCGCTGCACCTGCGGCTCGGGCTGCCCATGGGATTCCAGGCCTCGATCATCGCCATCGGCACGCTCGCCGTGCAGGTGCGGCTGAACGAGCTCGGCGCGGACGCCGTCGCCGCCTACACGGCGGCCTCCCGTGTCGACGGTCTCGCCGTCGCGCTCCTCCAGTCCCTCGGGCTCGCCGTCTCGATGTTCGTGGCGCAGAACCACGGCGGCGGACGGCCCGACCGCATCCGGCGCGGGGTCGTCCAGGCGACGGGGATGGCACTGGCCGGGTCCGTCGTCCTCGGCGCGGTGCTCATCGCCTTCGGCGCGCCGCTGGTCCGGCTGTTCGTCGGCGACGGCGTGGCCGACGTCGTCGACCTCGCCCACGTGATGCTCGTGATCAACGGCGCGACCTACTCGCTGCTGGGCGTCCTGTTCATCCTCCGCGGCGCGCTGCAGGGGCTCGGGCACACCATGATCCCGACCGTGACGGGCGTCGTGGAGCTGGGGATGCGGGTGGCCGCGGCCGTGGTGCTCGGTGCGGCGATCGGGTTCGCCGGTGTGGCGTGGAGCAACCCCCTCGCCTGGCTCGGCGCCGTTGTCCTCCTCATCCCCGCCTACGTGCGCGCCCACCGCGAGCTGGCCGACGCGCCCGTCGCCGTCGACGACCACATCTCGACCGAGACGACCCCCATCCCCGTCGTCGGACCGACCGACGGGTCGATGACGGTCGATGCGGTCGTCACCCGCCCCGTGCCGATCCAGCCGATGCGCGCCTCGCGCCGCCGTTCCGACCGGCGACGGCGGACGCTCCGGCGCTGACCCTCCCCTGCGGCGGATCGATCCGCGGCATCGGGACCAAAACGGAGCACCCGCGCGTTGTATCCGTCGACGCCGCAATCCGGCGGCGTCGACGACCAGACGGAACGTACACTCGGGGTGTCACCGCCCCGGACCACCCGCATCCGTCGCAGCAAGGAGCAGGCATCATGACCACCGACACCGGCACCATCACGCAGACCCCCGGCACCGAGACCGCCGTCCTCGCGGGCGGGTGCTTCTGGGGCATGGAAGACCTCATCCGCCGCCAGCCCGGCGTGCTCGACACCCGCGTCGGCTACACCGGCGGCACGAACGACCACGCGACCTACCGCAACCACCCCGGCCACGCCGAGGCCGTCGAGATCGTGTTCGACCCGGCGCGGACGACGTATCGCGACATCCTGGCGTTCTTCTTCCAGATCCACGACCCGTCGACCCTGGACCGTCAGGGCAACGACATCGGCTCGAGCTACCGGTCCACGATCTTCCCGTTGACCCCGGAGCAGGAGACGGTGGCGCGCGAGACGATCGCCGACGTGGACGCCTCCGGTCTCTGGCCCGGTAAGGCCGTCACCACGATCGAGCCCGCCGGCCCGTTCTGGGAGGCCGAGCCCGAGCACCAGGACTACCTGCTGCGCATCCCCAACGGCTACACGTGCCACTTCCCGCGCGCCGGATGGGTGCTGCCCGCCCGCCGCGAGAACGCCGCCGTCTAACCCGCTTCTCCCCCTCCCCCTCACCACCCTGTTCATTCGTCGCGAAAGCGGGGTCGCCGCGCCGCGGTCCCCGCATTCGCGACGAATGAACGGGGGTGAACGGGCGCGCGGGGTCGGGGCTCAGAGTCCGACGAGCGCTTCGCTCTTCTCCCACAGCGCGCCCGCGAGCACCGCGTCGGATGCCACCGGATGCGTCCGGGCGAGGCGGTTCGACGAGTAGAACTCTCCGGGCGTCCAGGTCTCGCCGGGCGTGCCCTGCGCGAGCCAGGTGAGGCGCGACCCGCCCTCGTCGGACGAGGTCATGAACAGCTTCGTGAGGGGGTTGTGGTATAGAAAACGCCACGGCCCCGTCGAGGCGGCGGCGAACCCGGTGGCCACGACGCCCGGATGGAAGGCGACGGCGTTGAGACCCCGCTCGTGGAAGCGCAGGTGCAGCTCCTTCGTGAACAGCACGTTGGCGAGCTTGCTGTTTCCGTACGCGCGACTGGCCGAGTAGTTCCGCTCGCCCTGCAGATCGTCGATGTCGAACTTCGAGAACCGTTCGGCGGCGACGCTGGAGGTCTGGATGACGCTCGCGCGGCTCTCGATCAGCACATCCAGCAGCAGGTGGGTGAGGAGGAAGCCGCCGAGGTGGTTGACCTGGAACGTCAATTCGTTGCCGTCCACCGTCGTCCGTCGCTTCTCGAAGACCCCGCCGGCGTTGTTGGCCAGCACGTCGATGCGGGGATGGGCTTCGCGCAGGCGCGCTGCGAGGTCGCGCACCTGGGCGAGATCGCCGTAGTCGGCGACATGGAACTCTGCCCCCAGAGCGCGGGCGACCGCGGCCGTCTTGTCGGGATTGCGGCCCACGATGACGACCCGGTCTCCGCCCGCGTGAAGCTGACGCGCGGCGGCGGCGCCGATCCCGTCGCTCGCGCCGGTGATCACGATGGTGCGGGGCATGGCATCTCCTCGAGAAGGGGGCGGGTCCCGGTACCTCGACGGCACCGGGACCCGGGGGTCAGTTGAGCTCGGACGGGTGGGCGCCCACACGCCCGGAACCGTCGCCGGGATCGAGCGCCGTGATCGCGTCGCGCTCGGCATCCGAGAGCCGGAAGTCGAAGACCTGCAGGTTCTCCACCATGCGGTCGCGGTTGACCGTCTTCGGGAACACGATGTTGCCCCGCTCCAGGTGCCAGCGCAGCACCACCTGTGCCGGTGTCTTGCCGTGCGATGCCGCGGCGTCGCGGATGGCGGGAGTGCCGAAGAGGTCGTACTTGCCCTGGCCGAGCGGCCCCCAGGCCTCGATGTGCACGTCGCGTGCCGCGCACCATTCGACGACCTCGCGCTGCTGATAGGCGGGATGCAGCTCGATCTGGTTCACCGCCGGCAGCACCCCGGTCGCCGCTTCGATGCGTTCGAGGTGCTCGACCAGGTGGTTGGAGACACCGATCGACCGGGCGAGCCCCGCCTCGTTCAGCGACACGAGGTGCGTCCACGCGTTGACGTACTGATCGTTCGCGGGCGCCGGCCAGTGCACCAGGTACAGGTCGACGTGCGCGAGCTGGAGCTTCTCAAGGCTCTCCTGGAGCGCTGCAGGCGGCTGGTCGCCACCCTGGCGGTCGTTCCAGAGCTTGGTCGTGATGAAGAGCTCGTCGCGCGGGATGCCGCTCGCGGCGATCGCGCGTCCGACACCCTCCTCGTTGCCGTAGACGGCAGCCGTGTCGATGTGTCGGTACCCGACCTCGAGGGCCTCGCTCACGAGACGCTCGGTCTGGCCCGGATCCACCTTGAAGACGCCGTACCCGAACTGCGGAATGTCGTAGCCGGAGCGGAGCGCCACGGCGGGGATGCGTGCGCTGCCCGCGGCCTTCTCGTCGGCGCGATGATCTGCGTGATGTTCTGACATGGTCCCAGCCTACGAACGCCGCAGGACACCGGGGCCGGGGTTGCGCCCGCGGCTAGACTCAGGCGGTTGCGCCCGTCGCAGCTCCCCCTTAATCTTCGGTGGATGCGTCGTGCCCGCGCCTCCGGCAACGCCCAGGAGGCCCCATGACCCGGATCGCTCCCGCGCGCGCCCGCACCCGCATCGAGCCGACCGTCCTCCAGGCGCTGCGGAGCCCGCGCCTGCTCAGCCGCGAGGTCCTGGCCGGACTCGTGGTCGCCGTCGCCCTCATCCCCGAGGCCATCGCGTTCTCGCTCATCGCGGGCGTCGATCCGCGCGTGGGGCTGTTCTCGTCGTTCGTGATGGCGGTCGCGATCGCGTTCGTCGGTGGCCGACCCGCGATGATCACCGCCGCCACGGGAGCGGTGGCGCTCGTCATCGCCCCGATCGCACGCGAGCACGGCATCGACTACCTGATCGCGACCGTGCTCCTGGCCGGCGCCATCCAGATCGTCCTCGCCGTCCTCGGCGTCGCGCGGCTGATGCGATTCATCCCGCGCAGCGTCATGGTGGGCTTCGTCAACGCTCTCGCGATCCTCATCTTCCTCGCGCAGCTGCCGCAGCTCACGCAGGTGCCGTGGGCGGTCTACCCGCTGGTCGCCGCGGGCCTGGTCGTGCTGTGGCTCTGGCCCCGCCTGACGCGCGCGGTTCCCGCTCCCCTGGTCGCCATCGTCCTGCTGACGGGCGTCGTGGTCGTCTTCGGCATCGCCGTGCCCACCGTCGGCGATCAGGGGGAGCTCCCTCGCAGCCTTCCCGACCTCTTCCTGCCGAGCGTGCCGCTGACCGCCGAGACGCTCGGCATCATCGGTCCGACCGCCCTCGCGGTCGCCGTCGTCGGCCTGCTCGAATCGCTCATGACCGCGAAGCTCGTCGACGGCCTCACCGACACGCACTCCTCGAAGACGCGCGAGGCGTGGGGGCAGGGCGTGGCGAACATCGCGTCCGGCTTCTTCGGGGGCATGGGCGGCTGCGCCATGATCGGGCAGACGATGATCAATGTGAAGGCCTCGGGGGCGCGCACACGCATCTCGACCTTCCTCGCCGGCGTGTTCCTGCTCATCCTCGTCGTGGCGCTCGGCGACCTCGTCGCGATCATCCCGATGGCGGCGCTCGTGGCGGTCATGATCTTCGTGTGCGTCGCCACCTTCGACTGGCACAGCATCCGCCCGGCCACGCTGCGGCGCATGCCCGTCGGCGAGACGGTCGTCATGGCGCTGACCGTCATCGTCACCGTGTGGACGCACAACCTCGCCATCGGCGTCGGGGTCGGAGTGCTCGCCGCGATCGTACTCTTCGCGCGCGGCGTCGCCCACGTCACCTCCGTCACCCGCGACGTCGACGGCGAGGTCGCACGCTACCGAGTGGAGGGCGCCCTCTTCTTCGCCTCGAGCAACGACCTGACGACCCAGTTCGACTACGCGCACGACCCCGCCCGCGTCGAGATCGACTTCAGCGACGCGCACATCTGGGACGCGTCGTCGGTGGCGGCATTGGATGCGATCGTGAGCGGATACGAGCGCCGCGGCATCGCCGTGACCCTGACCGGAATGAACACCGCCAGCGCGTCGGTGCATCGACGCGTGAGCGGACGCGGCCCCGACGGCGCCGGCCGGGACGACTGATATACCGGTCTTCTCGTCCGCACAGAATCGGCTTCTGACCCGGAGCTTATGCGCGCCTATGGTGCGTCCGGACACGCTGCGGGTCGCTCGTCGCCTTGACGCACCTCCGCGACGGGAACAGGATGGAACGAACCCGAACCGACCGGCATTCCCCCGTGCCGAGACTTGGAGAGTCGTGCCCGCGCCCCGATTGCTCGTGACCGCTGCGGTCGCATCGGCAGGCGCGCTCGTCCTCTCGACCACGGCGGCGTTGACCTATTCGGCGGCGGAGACGCAGTCGTCTCTCGCGCGGTTCATCGACGCGAGCCAGTCGCTGCCCGCCGTCGCCCTCGATGCCCCGGACGAGCTGGATGCCGCGATCGGCGTCGAGCCTCCGCAGGCGACGTCCACGCCGACCCCGCCCGCGTCGTTCGAGCGCCGTGTCGTGCCCCTGGCTCCCGCCCCGGTGCGCGGCGGCGACGCCCCCGGAAACGCACCGGCACCGGCACCTGCGCCCGAGCCGGTGTCCCCGAACGAGCCGCCGGTCGCGACGCCCACCCCCACTCCGGCACCGAGCGAGGGAACCCCCACCCCGGAGCCCACTCCCACCCCCGATCCCGGTGCGACGCCCGGCGAGCCCGAGGAGGAGTCGCAGCCCGGAACCGGCGAGGGCGTGCAGGAGGAGGCGCCCCCGGCGCCGGAGTTCTTCGCGCCGCCGTTCGACGACGCACTGCCGTCCTGGCTGCTCCCGTCGAAGAACGAGGGCTGAGAGCGCGGCACGCCGCGGGCCTAGTCGGCCGCGAGCACCTGCACGTCCACCTGGATGTCGGTGGCCAGATCCTCCAGCCGTGACACCACGGCATCCACGTCTGTCGACACCGGCACACTCGCCGTGACCGCGGCCTCGAAGAGCCGCCCGCCCGCCATCGCGGCGTCTCGACTGGATGTGGTCATACGCTCGATGCTGATGCCGCTGCCGGAGAGCACCGCGGTGATCTCGCGCACGATGCCGGGCCGGTCGTTTCCGAGCACGCGCACCACCAGCCTGCGCTCCGTCGACGGAACGGCCGCCTGCCCGGTCGGCACGACGACCGTGACGAACCCGTCGACGACCGTCAGGGCCTCGCGCAGCTCGTCCGCGCGCTGCGGGGGGACCGACACCTCGATGACGCCGGCGAACGTGCCCGAGAGCTCGGCGAGCTCGCTGCGCTCCCAGTTGCCGCCGTGCGCGTCGACGACCTCGGCGACGGTGGCGACCAGACCCGCCCGGTCGGCTCCGACGACGGTCAGCACGAGAGAAGTCATGCCGCCAGCGTAACGAGGGGCGTCAGCCCTGGAAATCCTCCGGCTCGATCTCGTCGAGGAACCGGCGGAACTGCTCCACCCGCTCCTCCTGCACCTCGGCCGGTTCGGGAACGACCGTGTCGTCCACCTCCGGCGTGTCGGAGATCGTGTCGGGGATGCCGGCCGCATCCAGCACGTCGTCGGCGACGAAGATCGGCGCACCCGCGCGTGAGGCGAGGGCGATCGCATCCGAGGGCCGGGCGTCGATCACGCGCTCCCCCGCGACCGTGTCGAGCGTGACGGCAGCGAAGAACGTCCCGTCCTCGACGCGGGTCACCTCGACGCGGCTGACCTCGCCGTCGAGCGCATCGAGCATCGACAGCATGACGTCGTGCGCGAGGGGGCGGGGCGAGTCGGCTCCCTGCACGGCGATGAGGATCGACGTCGCCTCCTGCGCACCGATCCAGACGGGGAGGATCCGGTCGTCCGGCGAGGCGACGGGTTTGAGCAGGATGACGTGCTCCTGCTCGGGATCGAGCGCGACACCGAGCACACGGACGAGCATCTGGACACCTCCCGGATCGAACGTCCTGCCATGCTACGCACGAGATCCGTACCGCGGGGCGATACGGCGACCTCCATTCACGGGAATGCGTCTCCGCCTCGCGCTGTTGCACCCCACATGGAACGCTTCGGCACACTCTCGTTCGGTCATTACGGTCCCCTGGGTGGCGGCCGCATCCTCACCGCGAAGGACTCGATGCTGCAGGCGATCGACCTCGCCGTCGGGATGGATGAGCTCGGCGCCGATGGCATCTACTTCCGCGTGCATCACTTCGCCCGCCAGCAGGCCTCGCCGATGCCGCTGCTCGCCGCGATCGCCGCGCGCACCTCGCGCATCGAGCTGGGCACCGGGGTGATCGACATGCGCTACGAGAACCCGCTGTACCTCGCAGAGGAGGCGGCGGCCGTCGATCTGATCAGCGACGGCCGACTGGCGCTCGGCGTGAGCCGCGGCTCACCCGAGTCTGTCGTCAACGGCTTCGAGGCGTTCGGCTACACCGGATCCGAGGATCCCCGCGGCGCCGACATCGCGCGCGCACACTTCGACCGCTTCCTGCGGGCGATCGACGGCGAGGGGATGGCGGAACGCGACCCCTCGAGCCCGTTCGGCGGAGGCACCGGCATGCAGGCGATCGAGCCGCAGTCGCCCGGTCTCCGATCCCGTGTGTGGTGGGGCGCCGGCAACCGCGACTCCGCCGAGTGGGCGGGTCGCGTCGGCGTCAACCTGATGTCGTCCACGCTGTTGACCGAGGCCGACGGCACGCCCTTCGACCTGCTGCAGGCGCAGCAGATCGACGCGTTCCGCGCCTCGTGGCGTGAGGCGGGCCACGCCGGTACCCCCCGCGTCTCGGTCAGCCGCAGCATCTTCCCGATCACGACCGCCGAGGACGCCATGTACTTCGGCGGCTCGCAGGGCGGCGACCAGATCGGCGTCATCGACGGCATGCGGTCGACCTTCGGCAAGACCTACGCCGCCGAGCCCGACGCGCTCGTCGAGCAGCTGCTGCAGGACGAGGCCATCCGCTCCGCCGACACCCTCATGCTCACCATCCCGAGCCAGCTGGGCGTCGAGTTCAACCTGCGGGTCGTCGAGTCGTTCGCGAAGTACGTCGCCCCTTCGTTGGGCTGGTCCTCGAAGCTCGCCACGACGAGCGTCTCCTGACCTCCTCGCGCCCGCCGCGCTCTCACGCACGGCGGGCGCGACGTCCGCGAGAATGGGGACATGACGGCGCTCACGGTGACCACACCCCGTGACGGCACTCGCATCGCCGTCACGGATCACGGCGGTCACGGACGCACGACGCTTCTGCTGCACGGGCTGGCCGGCAGCGCGCGTGAGCTGCGTCCGACGGCGGAGGCGCTGACGGACGCGTTCCGGGTGCTCTCGATCGACCAGCGCGGGCACGGACGCAGCACACGTCGTCCCAGTGACCTGTCTCGCGACGCCTTCGTCGCCGACGTGGTAGCGGTCATCGAACGGGTCTGCCCCGGAGAACGGGTCGCTCTCGTCGGCCAGTCCATGGGGGCGCACACGGCGGTCCTGACCGCAGTCGCGCGACCCGACCTCATCCGTCGCGTCATCATGCTCGAAGGACACGTGGCGGGCAGCGACCGATCCGAGGAAGCCGCTGAGCTCGGCCGCTACTTCGCGTCGTGGCCGCGGCCGTTCGCCGATGCCGCCGCAGCGCGAGCCTTCCTGGGAACGTCGGCACTCAGTGACGCATGGATCGCCGATCTGGAGCCACGGCCCGACGGACTGCATCCACGCTTCGATGCCGACGTGATGGAGACGGTGATCGCCGCCGTCCACGAGGCGCGGTGGGCGGAGTGGGACGAGCTCCGCGTTCCGACCACGGCGGTGTTCGCCGACGGCGGGATGTTCACCGCGGCCCAGAAGGACGAGCTCATCTCGCGTCGTCCGAGTACCCGGCGCATCGACATCGCCGGTGCGAGCCATGACGCCCATCTCGATGCCTTCGAGCGCTGGGTCGAGATCCTGCGCGCCGAGCTCTCCGACTGAGGTCGAGGCGCAAGCGAGGTCAGTCCGCCGGCACCCAGACGAGGCGGAACCGCTCGCACACGACCGGCATGTCGGCCGCGTACCCGCGCGGGTTCTCGGAGTGGGCCCGCCAGTATCGCTCGTGCACCTCACACCAGTGAGCCAGCGTGCGGTCGCCCTCGCCCTCGGCGTGCGCGTGCGCCGCGTCGACACGGTCGAAAGGCACGATCTCGATGGCGGTCGTCTCGATCACGGCGCGCGGCTCGCCCGCACCGTCGAGGATGATGCTGAACTCGCCCGCCTGCGGGAGCGGCTCGTCCGCGTGCTCGTAGTCCCAGAGCGAGGAGGCCGTTCCGGTCTTGATCCCGGAGAGGACGAGGCTCAGCAGGCCGTCGGCGTGCGCTGGAGTCGCGCCGAACGCCCACGCCGACGGCACCGCCTCGGCGAGATGCGGGTGTTCCCGACGGCACGTGTTCCAGAAGTCCGCGACGGAGAGGGGCATCGCCTCAGAATACGTGAGGGCCGCTGCCGACCTAGGCTGGAGCGATGCCCGACATCACGCCCCTGCGGTCCGAGGATCACGCCGAATGGCTGGCTCTCTGGCGCGGATATCTCTCGTTCTACGAGTCCGCTCTCGACGACGCGACGACGCAGCACACGTTCGACCGTCTGACAGATGCCGCATCCGACCTGCACGGTGCGATCGCCCGTTCGGCGGACGGCCGGGCCATCGGTCTCGTGCACTGGCTGACGCATCCGGCCACGTGGACGAGCACGGACTACTGCTATCTCGAGGATCTCTTCGTCGCCTCCGACGCGCGCGGCGAGGGCGCCGGCGAGGCGCTGATCGCGCACGTCCGTGACTGGGCGACCGCGCACGGCTCGGCGAAGGTGTACTGGCTGACGGCGCAGACGAACGAGACGGCCCGCCGTCTCTACGACCGCGTCGCCGCGCGCAGCGGCTTCATCCACTACCAGATCGCGCTCTGAGCGCCGCCGGCCTCAGAACAGGAACTGAGCGGGGTCGAACTCCTCGATCGGGATCACGCGGATCCGCGGGAGCGGCGCATCGAACGCCTTCGCATCGAACTCCAGGTCGAAGAAGGTGAGCCCGGGCAAGGCCGCATAGTCGGTGTTGCGGAACTCGTTGAAGGCGATGAGACCGACGCGGCGCTCGCCGTCGAGCAGCGGCTCGACGTCCTCGACGAAGTCCCCGTCGTGGCTGACCAGGATGACGTCGTCGTCGCGCTCCTTGAGCGCACGCAGGGTGCGCTGGATGGCGATGTCGACGACCTTCGCGTCGGCCGGGCCCGACAGGGGCACCGGCTCGTAGCCCAGCGCCTTGAGCGCCTGGACGAAGGTCATCGGCAGGTTCGTCGAGGCGTTGAGGAAGAACAGCCCACGGGCGGTGTTCCCCCAGGTCCGCTCGGCGAACGCCAGCAGACGGTCCCAGCGCGGCCGCTCATCGGGCTGCGGGCGGCGTCCGAGGATCGAACCGCCCAGCGTCGCGTCGATGTTCTCGCCGTCGACCAGCAGCCAGGTGTTCCGTTCGCTCGCGTGCATGGTGCCCGCCTTTCCGCTCCCCTCGATCCTCGCAGACCGGACGCGGGTTCCACGCCCGAGCGCCGTCATTGGTACTGAGGTGAACTGACGCGCTCCGCATCCGCTCGTCATCCAACCCTGTTCACTCGCCGCAAAGGCGGGGTCATAGCCGGCGCGACCCCGCATTTGCGACGAGTCGACAGTCGTGCCGCCCGGCGCGACCCGCCCCGCCCGACTGGACCCGCCCCGCCCGATCCCGTGACGCGCGCGGAGTGCACCCGCCTGGCAAGCCGTGCATGTCGTCACGGCTCCCCCGCATACCCCGCCTGATTCGTCGCAAAAGCGGGGTGCGCGGATGTTGCACCCCGCATTGGCGACGAATGAACAGGGAGGAGAGGCGCGGGTTTACGCCACGACGCGACGCGACGACGCGACGCGGCGAAGCGGCGCGGCGCGGCGACGCGACGAGGCGGCGTCAGGGGCGCAGCAGCACCTTGGTGGCGCGGCGCTCGTCCATCGCGGCGTAGGCCTCCGCCGCCTCGGCGAGCGGCAGTTCGAGGTCGAACACCAGACCCGGGCGGATCGCCCCGGAGCGGACGTCGGGAAGCAGTTCCTCGACGTACCCGCGCACCGGCGCGACGCCACCGTTCACGCCCACGTTCGAGCCGAACATCGTGCGCACCGGCAGCTCGGGACCGCCGTTGGGCACGCCCACGTAACCGACCATCCCGCCGGGACGCGCCGAGCGCAGCGCCTGATCCATCGACTCCTTCGTTCCGACGCATTCGAGCACCCGGTCCGCGCCGATGCCGCCGGTGAGCTCCTTCACCCGCGCGATCCCCTCCTCGCCTCGCTCGGGCACGATGTGCGTCGCGCCGAACTCCCGCGCGAGCGCCTGTCGTTCCGGGTGACGCGACATCGCGATGATCGTCGTCGCCCCCAGCCGCTTGGCGGCGATGATCGCGCAGAGGCCCACGGCGCCGTCGCCCACGACGGCGACGCTGTCGCCGGCGCCGACACCCGCCGAGACCGCGGCGTGGTGCCCCGTGCCCATGACGTCGCTGAGAGTCAGGAGACCGGGGATCTCCTCGTCGCGCACCGGTCCCGGAACGACGGCCAGCGTGCCGTCCGCGAGCGGGACGCGCACGAACTCCCCCTGCCCGCCGTCGGCGAAGCCGTCGTCGTGCACGTCCGAGCCCCACCATCCCCCGTGCAGGCACGATGTGCTGACGCCGTTGCGGCAGTTCACGCAGGTGCCGTCGCACACGTAGAACGGGGCGATCACGAAGTCTCCCGGCGCGACCGAGGTCACCTGCGCACCGACCGCCTCCACGATGCCGACGAACTCGTGCCCGATGCGGTGCGGGGCGTTCGTCGGTGTCACGCCGCGATAGGGCCAGAGGTCCGATCCGCACACGCAGGCGGCGACGACCCGCACGATCGCGTCGCGTCCGGTGGAGAGTTCGGGCGTCGGAACCTCCTCGACGCGGATGTCACGGGCAGCATGGATGACGGTGGCGAGCATGTTCCGAGCCTACGCCGCGATGCCTGGCGGGGCCCGGCGGCTCAGCGGCGGCCCGTGCGCGGGTAGGGTGTCTCCCCGGCCTCCAGAATCCCCACGAGCTTCGCGATGCGGTTGGCGCGACTGGTCGCACTCGGCGCCGTCGCCACCCGGTGCAGGACGGCATAGCGGTTGGTGCCGTCGAGGTCGGCGAACAGCTCCGCCGCGGCCGGTGCGGCAGCGAGGGCGGCCGCGAGGTCGTCGGGAACCGTGGCGGTGGCCGCCCCCGCGTACGCGCGCTCCCACCGCCCGTCGGCCTGGGCGCGGGCGATCTCGTCGCGGCCCCGCTGCCGGAGGCGCCCCGCCGCCTCGAGCGTGCCCACGAGCCCGATGTTGCGTTCCGACCAGAGCGACGCCCGGCGCCGCGGCGTGAACCGCTGCAGGAACGTGTCGGCGTCGCGCCCGCGCTTCTGTCCGTCGATCCACCCGCTGCACAGCGCCTCGTCGAGTGCCTGCGCGTACGTCAACGAGGTGGGCTGCACGACGCCCTTCTTGGCCAGCGCCAACCAGACGCCGTCGGACGTTCCCTCGTTCGCGTCGAGCCAGCGCCGCCATGCCGCGGCGTCGGCCAGGATCAACGGGTCATCGACGGTGGCCATGCGCCCATCCTGCCGGACGGCACCGACAGCCGCCGCTCAGCGCTTGGCGTTGCGATCGCCCGCGCCGCGGGGCGGGTCGACGCTCACGTCGAGCGGATCGAGGCCGCGCAGCGACGTCCACACCAGCTCCTCGCCCTTCGCGGCGTGTTGCGAGGCGCGAACGGCGCGCTCGTCGGCCCAGCTGTTGAGACGGTGGCCGCTGTGGCCGCGCACGTGCTCGAGGACGACGTCGGGCATCCCCGCGGCGCGACGGGCGTCACGGGCGGCGATCAGCTGCTCGAGGATGTCGCGATTGGCGGTGGGCTTCTTCCCGCTCGTGACCCACCCGCGCCGGGCGTGGCCGTCCATCCACGAGGAGTAGGTGTCGATGGCGTACTTGGAGTCGGCCTGCACCACGAGCGTGCGCACGTTCTCGTGGTCGCGGATCGCGTACAGCAGTCCCAGCAACTCGCCGATGTTGTTGGTGCCGGCGGGCAGGGACCCCGCGGCCCAGTGTCCGTCCTCGCCGACCCACGCCCATCCCGCGGGACCCGGGTTCCCCTTGCACGCACCGTCCGTGGCGACGATGTAGCGGTCGATCGGCTCAGCGGATGCAGCGGGCATCCGTCCATTCTCTCAGGCGATGCGACGCCCCCGTCACGGCGCGAGCACGGAGCCGATGACGGCGACGAGGCCGGCGCCCACCGCCACGAACACGAGGAGGTCCGTCCACGTGGCGACGATCTCCTCCGCGCCCTTGTTCTTCTTGGCGATATGGCGTACCCCGGCGAGACCGAGGTAGAGCGCCCCGGGAAGCGCGGTGAGGATCCCCCAGACCGGAACGAACGGCGCGGCGAGAGCGACGATCCCCAGACTCAGATTCGCGTAGCCGAGTTCGTGCACGACCTGATCGGCGCCCGCGTCCTCGATGCCCAGGATGCCCTTGGCCGTGCGCGACGGGTTCGCCAGCTGGCTGATGCCCGCCACGGCGAGTCGCGTGCCCACACCCCAGAATCCCCACCAGATCCCCGCGACGACGAACGGGTCGCCCCCGACGAGCAGAATCTGCACGACCGTCGATGCCACCGGCAGGATCGCGGTCTGCAGCACAACCAGAACGATGTACATGATGCCCCCGCGCCCATTCTGGCCGAGGCCGTGGGCGTCACGCCAGGGCGAAAGGGTCCGGGACGTGGCGCGGGCATCGCGGCGAGATGTCGCAGGAGGCGCAGTGGACGACGCGCTCCTCGCACGCGTCGGCTCCGCAGGTGCTGGTGTCGGCGAGCGACCGGCCGCATCCCCGGCACGTCCCGAGGGCTCCGTCCGCCGCACCGAAGCTCACGGCGCCGCGTCCGTCGAACACGTAGAGCGAGCCGTCCCACAACCCGTCCTGGCCGAATGCCTCGGCGTAGCGCACGATGCCGCCCTCGAGCTGGTAGACCTCCTGGAAGCCGCGGGCGACCAGGAGGCTGGAGAGCACTTCGCAGCGGATGCCGCCGGTGCAGTACGTCACGACGGGCTTGTCCTTGAGGTGGTCGTACCGACCGGAGTCGAGCTCGGCGACGAAATCACGGGTGGTGGCGACCGGCGGCACCACGGCGTCGCGGAACCGGCCGATCTCGGCCTCGAACGCGTTCCGTCCGTCGAAGAACACGACGTCGTCGCGCTCCGCTACCAACCGGTGCACGGCCTCCGGCGCGAGCGGCGTGCCCCCGCCGATGACACCGTCGGCGTCGACCCGCAGGTCGTCGGGAGCCCCGAAACTGACGATCTCGTCGCGCACCTTGACCGACAGCCGCGGGAAGTCGCGGCTCCCGCCGGTGTCGTCGAGCCCCGTGCCGTCGGACCACTTCAGATCGGCGTCCCTGAACGCCGCGTACTGCCGGGTCTTCTTCGCGTAGACCTTCATGGCGCCGAGCTCGCCGCCCACAGTCGCGTTGATGCCGTGGCGGGAGATCAGGATGCGGCCCCGCAGCCCCAGCGCCTCGCACAGGTCGCGCTGCCAGAGACGGACCGCCTCCGGATCGGCGAGGGGCGCGAACCGGTAGAACAACAGGATCTTCGAGAGGGCCACCGGGTAAGCGTAGGCGCTGTCGTCAGCCGGCGATGAGCGCCCAGACGCCGGCGACGGCCGACACGAGTGCCAGCAGCAGGGCGATACCGATCAGCACGGCGTGCACTCTCAGGAACGCCGTCGCGGTGCCGTCCGCAGCGCGCGCCCGCGGGTCCTTCGCCACTCGCGCGTAGAACCGCGGCCAGACGACGGCGTTGAAGAGCGCGTTGAGCAGCAGGAGGACGCCGAGAAGAATGTGCATCGTTCGAGCGTAGGCGGATGAACGGCCCTCAGCCGCCGTGCGTCACCCGGCCCCCGAGCAGCGTCGCGACGACGGGCATCTCGCGGAGCGCTCGCTCGTCGGCCGCAGCGGGGTCGGCGCCCGTGAGCACCAGGTCGGCCACGGCCCCGGGGGCGATCTCCGAGGGACGGAGCGAGCCGCCCGCCGTCGAGGCCGCCAGCGCGACCGCGATCGGCACCGCCTCGTCGGGGCGCCACGGCTCGCGGCCGTCGCGCGTGCGGTGCACGGCCGCGGCGATCGCCGCCCACGGGTCGAGCGTCGACACGGGCGCGTCCGACCCGAAGAACAGCGCCGCTCCCCCGTCGGCCAGCGCGCGCAACGGGTACGGGATCGCCGTCTGCGCCGCCCAGAGCGAGTCGGTGAGATCGCGGTCGTCGAGCGCGTGTGCGGGCTGAACGCTCGCGGCCACGTCCAGACGCGCGAACCGCGGGACGTCCGCCGCAGCGACGAGCTGCGCGTGCTCGATCGTGCCGGTCGCCCCGGTGACCGCGAACGCGTCCAGGGCGTGACGCACGGCGTCGTCGCCGATGGCGTGCACGGCCGCGGCGAGACCGCCGCCCGTGGCGCGGATGAGCAGGTCCCGCAGGGTCTCGGGATCGACCGCGAGGACTCCGTGGTCGTGCGGGTCGCCCGGATAGGCGACGGAGCACGCGGCCGTGCGGGTGCCGAGCGAGCCGTCGGTGATGACCTTCAGCGGGCCGACGTGCACGAGGTCGCCCGTGTCGCCGCGCAGCGGGTCGCCGGTCACGAGACCCGCTGCGAGGGCGCGGTCGAGGTGCTCGGGGTAGATGCCGAACCGCACGCGCAGGGTGTCGAATCCGTCGGCGCGTCGACGCTGCCAGACGCTCTCGTTCTCCGCCATGTCGAGATCGACGAGACCGACGACGCCGCGTGCCGCCGCCCGGCGGGCGAGGTCGGCCACCGCGGCGTCGACGAGGTCGGCCGGCACGGCGCCGAGCCGACGCGACACCTCGAAGGCCGCCTCCTCGCGCAGCACGCCGTCCGGCGAGGTCATCCCCTCGCGCGCGAGGGCCGCGGAGTTCAGCCACAGGCTGTGCAGGTCGGCGTTCACGAGGTAGGTCGGCACCGCGCCGGTGCGCTCGTCCAGCAGGTGCAGAGTCGGCGCATCCGGCCAGAACGCGTCGCGGAACCCCGCTCCCACGCGCCGGCCGTCCGGACCGACCAGGGCATCGGCCATCACGGCTGCCGCGGCGGCGGCGGTCGTCACGTCCGCGAGGTCGACGCGGAGCGCGGTGAGCGCCGCCTGCCCGACGTGCACGTGGTGGTCCCACAGTCCGGGGATGAGGAAGGCGCCGTCTCCGGGCAGGACGTCGCCGGTCAGGCGCAGCGCCCCGGCCGGGGCGATGTCGACGATCCGCCCGTCCGCGAGCAGGACGTCGTGCAGCCCGGTCGTCGGGGCGCGTTCCGCGCCGGGCCCCGCCAGCCGCACGCCCGCGATGGCGTCGATGTGCCGCGCGTTCATGCGCCCGGCCGTGCCGCGCGGGCGCGGGTCATCTCGTCCGCGAGGGCGGGGTTGTGGTGCGGGCCGGGCGCGGAGAGCATGTCGATGATGTGGTCGACGGTCTCGGCCGGGCGATTCTGGCTGAGCTTGCGTTTGGCCACGACGCGGCCGGGCGTGAGACGGAATCCCACCGTGCCCCGCTCCAGCTTCTCCACGAAAGCCGGATCGTTGGGGCGCTCCCACATCCGCCGCGGCGCGGGCATCGGGTCCTCGAACCGGTCGACGAGTCGCTCGAGCACCCGGAGGTTCTCCGCGGGAGCGAGGATCTCGGGGGTGCCGGTGAGGTGCGCAGAGACGAAGTTCCAGGTGGGCACTGCCGGGCCGTCGCCGTACCACCCGGGCGACACGTAGCCGTGGGGCCCCTGCACGACGACGAGCAGCTCGCGATCGCCGAGGCCGTGGATGAGGTCGTCCGGGCGGCCGACGTGACCCACGATCGTCAGATCGTCACGCGTGTCGTCCAGCAGCACGGCGTAGTGCGACGCGACGAGGCCGTCATCGGTCGCGCTGACCAGGGTGACCCACGGGTTGAGGTCGATCAGCCGGCGGAGCTCGGCCACATCCGTCATCGCGAAGCTGGGATTCTGTCGCATCACGCCACCTGACACACGGGGCACCAATAGAGCTTGCGGGCGCCCATCTCCTCCAGCAGCACGGACGTGCCGCAGACCCGGCACGGAAGCCCCGCCCGGTGATAGACCCAGTGACGGTCGTCGCGGTGGGCCATGGCGGCACGCCACTCATCCGGCGACAGATCGTCCATCGTCATCATCTGCCCGGTCTCGACGCCGATCGCGAGCAGGCGCACCCAGTCGCGCCACAGCCCTCGCACCACGTCCTCCGGGAGGTCCCGCCCGGGGGTGTGCGGATCGACCCTCGCCCGGAAGAGCAGCTCGGCGCGGTAGACGTTGCCGATGCCGCTGACGACCGACTGGTCCATGAGCAGCAGTCCGATCGGGGTGGGCTTTCGCCGCACGACCTCGACGAAGCGCTCCTCGCCGGCCGCCACGTCGTCGACGAGCGGGTCGGGGCCGAGCTTCGCGATCGTGGCCGCCACCTCGTCCGGTGTCTGCACCTGGCAGGCGGTCGGGCCGCGCAGATCGGCGCACGTCACCTCGGTCAACAGCCGCAACCGCACCTGCCCGACGACGGGCGGAGGCCACTCCTCGTCCTCCCGGGTCAGGCCGGAGGTCTGCTCCGACATCCGGACATGCCCCCGCGCCCGCCGCGGCGCACCGATCGAGCTGAGCGAGTTCTCGCCCGCGTCGTCGAGCACCGCATCGTCCGTGCCGCGCTGGTTGGTCTGCCCCATCCGGCCGTTCGCCGAGGCGATGGTCGGGTCGACGAGGATCTCGCCCGAGAAATCCCAGGCGCCGTACATGCCCAGGTGCACGCGCAGCCAGGTGTCGCGCTCGAACTCGAGGAACATCTGCTTGCCCACCGCGCGCACCGACAGGACCTCGAGTCCGTCGAGGACCGCTGCACCCTCGACGAACCGCCCCTGCGGGCTCGACGCTGCCACGCGACGCCCGACGTAGTTGCGATCGAACTGCCGCGCGATGCGATGGACGGAATGCCCTTCGGGCATCAGCCCGCTTCCGGGTCGAAGCTGCTGGATGCGTCGGCGACGACATCGGGAGCCAGTCCCGCACGCGGGTCGGGCAGCAGGGAGCCGTCGGTCTCGTAGGCGGCGACCTGCGCGATGCGGCGCACGTGGCGCTCCTCGTTCGAGAACGGCGTCGCGATGAAGCGGTCGATGAAGCCCGAGGCCTCCTCGAACGTGTGCTGACGGGCGCCGATGGCGATCACGTTCGCGTCGTTGTGCTCGCGGGCGAGCTCCGCGGTGGGGATGTTCCACACGAGCGCCGCACGCACCCCGGTGACCTTGTTCGCCGCGATCTGCTCGCCGTTGCCCGAGCCGCCGAACACGATCCCCAGCGTCTCGATCCCGGCTGCCTGATCGCGCACGACCGCCTGGGCGGCGCGGATGCAGAAGGCCGGGTAGTCGTCGACCGCGTCGTACTCGAGCGGGCCGTGGTCCACGACGTCGTGACCCTGCTCGGCGAGATGGTGCTGCAGGCGGGTCGAGAACTCGAGGCCGGCGTGATCCGTGGCGATATGGATGCGCATGGCCCCCATCCTAGAGACGGTTGGCACCCCGGCGGATCACGGCGCGATCCCCGCCGCTGCGGGCTTGAACCCGGCGCGCACGTTCTCGCAGCAGGCGGGCCGGCACACGTCGAACCAGGGCCCGAGATCGGTGCGGTGCGGGCGGATGCCGGGGGCATCGCCGTGCAGGCGTTCCTCGACGAGATCGACGAGCCCGGACACGTACTCGGGGTCGATGCCGGGCGTCGGGGTGCGCGTCGCGGCGAGCCCCGCTTCCGCTGCGGCATCCATCGCCTCGGTGTCGAGGTCCCAGAGGACCTCCATGTGGTCGCTGACGAACCCGAGGGGCACGATCACCACCGCCGTCGCACCGCGCGCGGGCAGCTCGTCGATCACGTCGCAGACGTCCGGCTCGAGCCAGGGCTGCGAGGGCGGGCCGGACCGCGACTGGTAGACGAGCTCCCACGGCACCGCGGTCGCCGCCGGATGCGCCTCGGCGACCTCGCTCATGACGTACGACGCCACCGCCTCGTGCTGCGCCGCGTACGCGCCGCCCGGGCCGAAGTCGATGTCGCGCGGGCCGGAGCGCTGCGCGTCCGCCACCGGGATGCTGTGCGTCGAGAACAGCACCGTGATCGCCTCGGGGGCGTGTCCGTCCGCGAGCATCGCGGCGACCGCGTCGCGCACACCCCGGGCGAACGGGGCGACGAATCCCGGGTGGTCGAAGAACTGCCGCACCTTGTCGATCGTGACGGTGCCGACCAGATCGGTGTCGGTGAGCACCCGCGCGAAGTCCTCGCGGTACTGCCGGCAGCTGGAGAAGGAGCTGTAGGCGCTCGTCGCGATGGCGAGCAGCGTGCGGTCCCCCGCGGCCGCCGCCTCGGTCACGGCGTCCTCCAGGTACGGGCCCCAGTTGCGGTTGCCCCAGTAGACCGGAAGCGCCAGCTGCCGGCGCTCGAGCTCGGCCTCGAGCGCCGCCTTCAGCGCGCGGTTCTGCGCGTTGATCGGGCTCACACCGCCGAAGTGCCGGTAGTGGTGAGCCACTTCCTCGAGCCGTTCGTCCGGGATCCCGCGACCGCGGGTCACGTTCCGCAGGAACGGGATGACGTCGTCCTGCCCCTCGGGTCCCCCGAACCCGGCGAGGAGGATTCCGTCGTACGCGGTGGGAACCTCGACCCATGCGGGGCCGGTCACGGCCTCGGCGGAAGCGAAGGGAACGCCATCGGGGGCGTCGGCGGTCACGGACTGTTCGAACTCGTGGGGGGTCACCTCCTCATCCTCCCACCGGTTATCCACGACGTCCCTTTGATTCCGCCGGACGCCGACGAACCGTAGGCTGGACGGATCGACGGTGTGGCCAGCAGCTTCGCCGCGCAAGAATTCACCCCACACCCCACGGGAGTCACGCAGTGCCTGGAGAGAACCTCACCCGCATCGAAGCGCAGGAGCGCCGCGCGATCGTCGACACGAACGCGTACGAGATCGCCCTCGATCTGACCACCGGCGCCGAGCTGTTCCGCTCGACGACCACCGTGCGCTTCACGGCCACGCCCGGAGCTGCCACCTTCATCGACCTCATCGCCGAGCGCGTGCACCGCATCACGCTCAACGGGCGCGACATCGACACCGCGGCCTTCGCGGATTCGCGCATCGCCCTCGACGCGCTCGAGGCCGACAACGTCCTCGTCGTCGATGCGGACTGCCGATACACCAACTCGGGCGAGGGCCTGCACCGCTTCGTCGACCCGGTCGACGGCGAGGTGTACCTGTACTCGCAGTTCGAGGTGCCGGACTCGCGGCGCGTGTTCGCGGTGTTCGAGCAGCCCGACCTCAAGGCCACGTTCCAGTTCACGATCACCGCGCCGGCCGCGTGGCAGGTCGTGTCGAACTCGCCCACGCCCGACCCCGTCACCACGGGCGAGAGCGCCACGTGGTCGTTCGAGCCGACCCCGCGCATCTCCTCGTACATCACCGCGCTCATCGCCGGCCCCTACGAGGTCACCCGCTCCGAGCTGACCAGCTCCTCGGGACGCGTCATCCCCCTCGGCGTCTTCGCGCGCAAGAGCCTGTGGCAGCACCTCGACGCGGACTACGTCTTCGATAAGACGCGCCAGGGCTTCGCCTACTTCGAGGAGAAGTTCGGCGTCCCCTACCCGTTCGCCAAGTACGACCAGCTGTTCGTGCCCGAGTTCAACGCGGGTGCCATGGAGAACGCGGGCGCCGTCACGTTCACCGAGACGTACGTCTTCCGCAGCAAGGTGACCGACGCCGTCAAGGAACGTCGCGTCGTCACGATCCTGCACGAGCTCGCCCACATGTGGTTCGGCGACCTCGTCACCATGAAGTGGTGGAACGACCTCTGGCTCAACGAGTCGTTCGCCGAGTGGGCATCGACGATCGCGACCGCCGAGGCGACCGAGTGGACCGAGGCGTGGACCACGTTCAACGCCATGGAGAAGTCCTGGGCGTACCGCCAGGACCAGCTGCCCTCGACCCACCCCGTCGTCGCCGAGATCACCGATCTCGAGGACGTGCAGGTGAACTTCGACGGCATCACGTACGCCAAGGGCGGCTCGGTGCTCAAGCAGCTCGCCGCCTGGGTGGGCGTCGAGGCCTTCTTCGCCGGAGTCTCCACCTACTTCCAGAAGCACGCCTGGGGCAACACCGAGCTGAGCGACCTGCTCGTCGAGCTCGAGGCCACCAGCGGTCGCGAGCTCACGGAGTGGTCGAAGAAGTGGCTGGAGACGGCCGGCGTAAACACGCTGACCCCGGCGGTGGATGAGGCGGCGGACGGCACGATCCGCAAGTTCTCGATCATCCAGACCGCACCCGCCGACTACCCCACGATCCGCCCGCACCGCCTGGGCGTCGGCTTCTACGCGCTGCAGGGCGACAGCCTCGTGCGGGTGCATCACCTGGAACTCGACGTCGACGGTGACCGCACGGATGTCGCCGAGCTCACCGGGCTCCGCCGACCCGACCTCATCCTGCTGAACGACGAGGACCTCGCCTACGCGAAGATCCGACTCGACGACCGTTCGCTGCAGACCGCGATCGCGCATCTCGCCAAGATCAGCGACCCGCTGGCCCGCTCGCTCGTATGGGGCGCCGCCTGGGACCAGACGCGGGATGCCGAGGCCGCTGCCTCCGCCTACGTCGACCTCGTCCTCGGCAACATCGGCACCGAGACCGAGTCGACGACCGTGCGCACCACGCTCGCGCAGCTGCAGCTCGCTGCCAACGCCTACGTCGCGCCGGAGAAGCGCGACGCCACGCGCGCCGCCGTCGCCGACGGCCTCTGGGCGCTCGCCCAGGCCGCCGAGACCGGCAGCGACAGCCAGCTGCAGTTCACGACGGCGTTCGCATCGGCGGCGTCGACGCCCGAGCAGTTCGCCGCCGTGCGTTCGCTCCGCGACGGCGAGATCTCGCTCGACGGTCTCGAGATCGACGCGGACCTCTCGTGGGCGCTCCTGGTGTCGCTGGCCGCGGGCGGCCTCGTCACCGCGGCGGACGTCGATGCGGCGCTCGCCGCCGACAACACGGCCAAGGGCGGCGAGTTCGCGGCGCAGGCCAAGGCCGCGCTGCCCGACGCCGCGGCGAAGAACGCCGCGTGGAGCTCCCTCGTCGACAACAGCGACCTGCCGAACACCGTGGTGCGCTCGGCCGCAGCCGGGTTCACCCACCCGGCGGGCGTCGCACTGCTCGAGGAGTTCATCCCCGCGTACTTCGACATGCTGCTGCCGGTGTGGGAGAGCCGCACGTACCAGATCGCGAGCTACCTCATCGTGGGCCTGTACCCGGCGCCACTCGCCAACGTCGCGCTGCGCGACGCGACGCGCAGCTGGCTCACCGAGAACCGGGAGGCCCCGGCCGCCCTCCGCCGCCTCGTGGCGGAGAACCTCGCCGGCGTCGAGCGCGCGCTGTCGGTCCAGGACGCCGACGCGTAAGCATCCCTGACGAAGGCCCCGCCCGGTCACCGGGCGGGGCCTTCGCCGTCTCCTCCCCCGGCGGAAGGAGGCGGGCCGCGCGGATCCGGTACCACGGGGGGACGCGCGGGCTCCCCTCGCCTCCGTAGCGTGGGGACCATGATCGTCGCAGAGAACCTCAGCAAGCAGTTCGGGGACAAGCACGCCGTCTCCGACATCAGCTTCACCGTCCAACCCGGCAAGGTCACGGGTTTCCTCGGCCCCAACGGCGCCGGCAAGTCCACCACCATGCGCATGATCGTCGGACTCGACCGCCCCACGAGCGGTCGCGTCACCGTCGACGGGCGCGAGTACCGCTCGCTGCGCTCCCCCCTCACCGAGGTGGGCGTGCTCCTCGACGCCAAGGCGGTGCACACCGGTCGCAGCGCACGCAATCACCTCCGCGCGCTGGCGGCGACCCACGGCATCCCGCAGTCCCGCGTCGACGAGGTCATCGCCCTCGCCGGTCTCGAGAACGTCGCGCGCAAGCGTGCCGGGGGCTTCTCGCTCGGGATGGGGCAGCGGCTCGGCATCGCCGCGGCGCTGCTGGGCGACCCGCGCACCCTCATCCTCGACGAGCCCGTCAACGGCCTCGATCCCGAGGGCGTGCGCTGGGTGCGTCAGTTCGTGCGCTACTGCGCCTCGGAGGGACGCACCGTGCTGCTCTCGAGCCACCTCATGAGCGAGATGGCGATCACGGCCGACCAGATCATCGTGCTCGGCAAGGGCCGTGTGCTCGCCGACGCGCCCGTCGCCCAGCTCGTCTCCGAGTGGACCGGCACGCGAGTGCGGGTGCGCAGCCCCCGTCTCGAGGCGCTCGTCCCCCTCATCTCGGGACCCGGTGTCGAGATCACCCAGACCGCCCCCGGCGTCGCCGACATCGTCGGCGCGACCGGCGAGGCCATCGGCGATGCCGCGGCCGCCGGCGGCATCCCCCTGCACGAACTGAGTTCGCAATCCGGATCCCTCGAGGACGCCTACCTCGCCCTCACCGGCGAATCCGTCGAGTACAAGTCGAAGGACATCGCATGAGCACCTCCGCCACCACCCCCGCGCCTACCCGGTCCGCACTGCGACCGGCCGATTCGACGTACCGGCTCTCCTTCCTGCGGCTCGTCCGCAGCGAGTGGATCAAGCTCGCGACGCTCCGCTCCCCCTGGTGGTCGATCGGGGTCGTCGCTCTCCTGTCCATCGGGATGTCGCTGCTGCTGGCATGGGCCTTCACCAGCTTCGACGGCCCCGCCGGCGCTCCCGGATCCGAATCGCTCGCGATCACGGTGATCCTCTCGCCCACGAGCTTCACGGTGCTTCTCGCCGTGATCCTGGGCAGCATCCAGGTCACCGGCGAGTACTCCACGGGCATGGTCCGCTCGACCCTGACCGCCGCCCCCGGACGCATCGGCTCACTGCTGGCCAAGGCCACGGTCGTCGCGCTGTTCGTGTTCCTCTCGAGCCTGGTCATCTTCCTCATCGCCGCCCTCGTGACGGCGCCCATGCTCTCGGGAGCGGGCATCGGCCTCGACTTCTCCGACCTCGCGTCGTGGATGCTGCCGCTGCTCGCGGGAGCCTTCACCATGGCCGTCATCGCCCTGATCGGCGTCTCGGCCGGTTACCTGCTGCGCAACGGCCCCGGTGCGATCGCCCTGGGCGTGGGCCTGGTCTTCGTCCTGCCGCTGGTGCCCGCCTTCTTCGCGGCGCTGCCGGACTGGGGCTGGATCCAGGACGCGGCACGCTTCCTGCCCACGAACGCCGGCAACGCGCTCATGAATCCGGGCGGCACGGGCTCGCTCGAGCCGTGGGTCGCCGGGCTGACGCTCGTCGTCTGGGTGGTTGTCGGCCTCGTCGGGGCGGGCGTCGTCCTCAAGAGCCGCGACGCGTAAAGTCGGGCGGATGAGCGCAGAGCATCGGGCCGTCGTCGGACGGGAGGACACTCCCTCCGACGACGGCCTGTTGCTGCCGCGTCCGCCCGGCGTCATCCGCCGCTACTGGGCCCGGCATCCCCGCTTCGCCGACGTGCTGATCTGCGTCAGCGCGTTCATCCTGTCGGTGCCGCGGTACGTGACCGCCACCGACGCCCCCGGCGCCTGGCAGCCGGCCGCCCTCATCCTCGCCGTCGCGATCCCCACGAGTACGGCGGTCGCCCTGTTCTGGCGCCGGCGGTATCCGATCGCGGTCTACGCGGTCGCGGTCGTACCGTGCCTCCTCGCGCCGCCGTGGCTCATGCCCTCGGGCGCGGGCCTCGCCTTCGCGCTGTACGCGGTCGCCGTGTACCGGTCGTCCCGCGCGACCGGTATCGCCTTCGGCACAACCCTCGTGCTGTTCGCCGTGGCCGGCCTCGCCCGGATCGCGCTGGGCGAGGCGTGGAGCGACGTGCTCAACGCAGCGCTCGCGACCCTCGTCGTGCTGATCATCGGCGCGCTGATCGGGATCAACGTCGGCGGGCGCAAACGCTACGTCGATGCGCTGATCGATCGTTCCCGACAGCTGCGGATCGAGCGCGACCAGCAGTCGCAGCTCGCCGCGGCCGCGGAGCGCACGCGCATCGCGCGCGAGATGCACGACATCGTCTCGCACTCGCTGACCGTCGTCGTGGCCCTCAGTGAAGGCGCGGCGGCGACGAGCGACCCCGAGCGGGCGCGCAGCGCCGCGCGGACGGCGGCCGACACTGCGCGCGACGCCCTCATCGAGATGCGCGCCATGCTCGGCGTCCTCCGCACCGACGACACCGGCACGGCCGCCCCTCTCGCCCCGGCAGGTGCTCCCTCGCCCCGGGAGGTCGTGACCACGGCGCAACGCGCGGGGTACCCCGTCGCCCTCCGTGTGACCGGCATCGCGCCGCCGCTGGCACCCGCCGCCGACTTCGCCCTGGGCCGGGTGGTGCAGGAGGGCGTGACCAACGCGATGCGGCACGCCCCTCGCGCCACGCGAGCGACGGTCGCCATCCACTACGGGGCCGACGCGGTCGAGGTGACGATCATCAACGACGGCGTCCGTACATCGGCCACGGGCACCGCCGGATTCGGTCTGCAGGGCCTCACCGAACGCGTGACGCACGCCGGCGGTCACCTCGATGTGCGCTCCGCCGACGGCGTGTGGACACTGGCGGTCACCCTTCCCCTCACCACCGAGGACACCGCATGACCGAGACGATCCGCATCCTGCTCGCCGACGATCAGGAGCTCATCCGTCTGGGCTTCCGGATGGTGCTCGACGAGGAGGCGGACCTCGAGGTCGTGGGCGAGGCCGCCGACGGCGAGGATGCGGTCGCTGCGGTGCAGCGGTTGCGTCCGGACGTCGTGCTGATGGACGTGCGGATGCCGCGCCTGGACGGCATCGGGGCGACGGCGCGCATCGTGGCCGACAGCCCCGACACCCGCGTCCTCGTCCTGACCACCTTCGACCTCGACGAGTACGCCTTCGGCGCGCTCCGAGCCGGCGCGAGCGGATTCCTGCTGAAGGACGCGCAGCGGCACGAGCTGGTCGCCGCCATCCATGCCGTGCACCGCGGCGACGCCACACTCTCGCCCCGCGTGACCCGCCGCATGATCGAGATGATGGGGAGCCCCTCCCCCGTCGCGGCCGATCCGACCGGCGTACTCACCGAGCGGGAGCGCGACGTCTTCCTCGCGATCGGCCGCGGTCTCAGCAACAGCGAGATCGCGGAGGAGCTCTTCCTCGGCGAGTCGACCGTCAAGACGCACGTCGGCCGCATCCTGGCGAAGCTGGGGGCGCGCGACCGCGTGCACGCGGTGATCCTCGCTCACCGCAGCGGCCTCATCCCGCCCGACGACCCGGCGCGTCCAGCCACGTCCTAGCCGCGCTCGGTAGCATCGGGTCGATGGTAGATCTCACGACGACCCCGCCGGATCTGACGTCCGCCGATCTCTGGGCGGATGTCGGCACGTTCCTCGCCGAGGCGGGTTTCAAGCTCCTCGGGATCCTCGTGATCATCGTGGTCGCGCTGCTGGTGGCCTGGATCCTCAAGCGGATCATCCACCGCGTCGTCGAGCGCATCGTGCGCGGGGCCAAGTCCAAGGCGCGCGTCGACGACACGCAGGCGCTCGACCGCTCGCCGTTGGCCGCCGTGCGTCTGGTGCAGCGCACCCGCACCCTCGGCTCGATCCTGCAGAACATCGCCGGCGTCACGATCGTCATCATCTCGATCATCCTGATCGTCAACGTGATCGACGCGAACATCCTCGGATCGTTCGCCCTGCTGACGGCGGCGATCGGTGCTGGCCTGGGCTTCGGCGCGCAGAACATCGTCAAGGACGTCCTGAACGGCATCTTCATCGTGGCGGAGGACCAGGTCGGCATCGGCGACGTGGTGGACCTCGGACTCGCGACCGGCGTCGTCGAGTACGTCAGCGTGCGGGTGACGCACGTGCGCGATGTGAACGGCACCCTCTGGTACGTCCGCAACGGCGAGATCACCCGGATCGGCAACATGTCGCAGGGATGGTCGCGGGTGATCATCGACCTCGCCGTGCCCGTCCATGCGGATCTGGACGCCGTCGAGAAGGCCATGCTCGACGCCGCCAAGCAGCTCGCGAAAGACCCGAAGTGGCGCACCCGCATCCTGGAGCAGCCGGAGATCTGGGGCCTCGAGTCGATCTCCGGAGACGCGCTGGTCATCCGGCTCGTCCTCAAGACGCGGTCCAACGCCAAGGACGACGTCGCCCGCGAGCTGCGCGTGCGCCTGAAGCGGGCGATGGACGCGATGGACATCACGCTGCCGCAGCTCAACTCGATCACCCTGACCGGAGTCGAAGGAGCCGGACGCGTGCGCGGTGCGAACCCGCCGCGGACCCGCCCCATCCCGGTCGAGGCGGCCGAGCGTCCGGTCTGGCGTCCGAAGCGGGGCGCCCGCGGCCGGACGGCGGATGCGCCGGGCACCGCGGACGACGCCGCGCCGGCCCCCGAGCCCGCCTCCGAGGCGGCCGCGCATGCGGCCGAAGCGGATGCACCGCCGACGAAGCCCCGTCGCGCGCCGCGGAAGAAGACCGCACCTCCCGAGGAGGACCCCGCATGAGCGACGCACCGATCAGCTTCTACGACCAGGTCGGCGGGCACGACGTGTTCGTGCGTCTCGTCGACGTGTTCTACGAGGGCATCGCCGAGGACGAGGTGCTGCGCCCGATGTACCCGGAGGCGGACCTGGGGCCGGCCAAGGAGCGCATGCTCCTGTTCCTCGAGCAGTACTGGGGCGGCCCGACGACCTACAGCGAGCGGCGCGGCCACCCGCGATTGCGCCAGCGGCACGCCCCGTTCACCGTCAACCCGGAGGCGCGCGATCGGTGGCTCTCCCACATGCGTCGTGCCGTGGATGCGGTGGACCTTCCGCCGCTCATGGAGGCGACGCTCTGGGACTATCTGCACCGTGCCGCCTATGCCATGGTGAACACGTTCGAACCGACCGGCATCGGCCCCGCCGCCGAGGGACGCGCTCCGCTCGCCTGAGCCGCCGGTCGGTCACGCGCTGCGAAGGAGGAGCCGTGCCCACATCCACCGCCCATGCCACCGACGTCCTCGTCATCGGATGGGGGCTCGCCGGCCTCGTAGCCGCCGCGGAGGCCCTCCACGCCGGTCGACGCGTCGTGCTGGTCGACCAGGAGCCCCGCGCGAATCTCGGCGGGCAGGCGTGGTGGTCGTTCGGGGGTCTGTTCCTCGTGGACTCCCCCGAGCAGCGCCGGATGGGGATCCGCGACGGCATCGACCTCGCGCGCCAGGACTGGGCAGGCACGGGCGGGTTCGACCGCGACGAGGACGCGTGGGGCCGGCGGTGGGCCGATGCCTACCTCGACTTCGCGGCGGGCGAGAAGCGGACGTGGCTCCGCTCCCTGGGAGTGCGGTTCTTCCCGGTCGTGGGGTGGGCGGAGCGCGGCGGGTACACCGCGACCGGTCCCGGCAACTCCGTACCGCGCTTCCACATCGTCTGGGGCACCGGACCCGCGCTCGTCGCCCCGTTCCAGGCGGTTCTCGAACGGGGCGAGTCCGAGGGGCGCCTCACGGTGCTCCCCCGCCACCGCGTCCGCGAGCTGGTGCGGGAGGACGGCGCCATCGTCGGGGCGGTCGGCGACATCCTCGACCCGGCGTCCCAGCCCCGCGGCGTAGCCACCTCACGAGAGTCGGTGGGCGACTTCCGCGTGCGCGCGGGCGCCACGATCATCGCCTCCGGCGGCATCGGCGGCAATCACGAGCTGGTGCGCTCGCAGTGGCCCGCGCGTCTCGGCACCCCGCCCGGGCAGATGCTCTCCGGGGTGCCCGCCTACGTCGACGGCGCCATGCTGGACGTGGCGGCCGCGGGCGGGGCGCGACTGGTCAACCGCGACCGGATGTGGCACTACGTGGAGGGCGTGCAGAACGTCGATCCGGTGTGGCCGCGCCACGGCATCCGCATCCTGCCCGGCCCGTCCTCGCTCTGGCTCGACGCCCGCGGCGACCGGCTGCCGGTGCCGCTGTTCCCCGGCTACGACACCCTCGGCACCCTCGCGCACCTGCGCACGACGGGAGCCGACCACTCCTGGTTCGTCCTGTCGCAGCGCATCGCCGAGAAGGAGTTCACCCTCTCGGGGAGCGAGCAGAACCCCGACCTCACCGGCAAGGACATCGGGCTCCTGGTGCGCTCCCGACTCGGTCGTGGTGCCGCCGCGCCCGTCGCGACGCTGCTCGACCGCGGCGCCGACGTGGTCCGTGCCGCCACCCTCGACGCGCTCATCGCGGGCATGCGGGAGCTGCCCGGCGGCGACCTGCTCGATCCCGCCCGTGTCCGCGCCGAGGTCACCGCCCGGGATCGCGAGATGCGCAATCCCTTCACCAAGGACGCGCAGATCGCGATGCTCCGTGCCGCGCGTTCCTACCGCGGCGACCGTCTCGTGCGCACCGCGGCGCCCCACCGACTCCAGGACCCCGCCGCCGGCCCGCTGATCGCGGTGAAGCTGCACATCGTCACCCGGAAGTCGCTCGGCGGCATCCAGACCGATCTCGACGGACGCGCGCTGGATGCCGACGGCGCCGCCGTTCCCGGGCTCTACGCCGCGGGCGAGGCAGCGGGCTTCGGCGGAGGCGGGGTGCACGGCTACCGCGCGCTCGAGGGCACGTTCCTCGGCGGCTGCCTGTTCTCGGGGCGCGCCGCCGGGCGCGCGGCCGCCCACGCGGTCTGACGCCGCTCAGGCGCCCGTCTCGCGCACCGCCGTCAGGCCGCTGCGCACCGGACCGCGCACCAGGATGTGGCCGCGGCGAAGGGTGATGCGGGTCCAGCCCGGTGCCGTCACCACGCGCGCCTGCTCCTCGCCGTGCACGAAGCCCATCGACACCGCGGCGAACGCCACGCCGCGCACGAGCCCGCCGAGATCGTCGTCGACCTGGCCCCAGATCCGCGCCCGCACCGAGCGCACGATGTCCTCCCCCGGATCCTGCGGCAGGTCGTGCGCGACCGCGGCCATCCCCCACTGCGCCCGTGCGGCGAGCTGCGCGGAGGTGAGAGCGCCGGCCGCGGTCCACGAGCCCCGGGGCGGCGACATCCCGGTCCAGGCGGGTCGCACGGCGGTCTCCGGCAGCGCGACCTCCGCGGTGCCGGCTGCCACCAGCGCGCTGGCCGTGACCGCCAGGTCGCACTGCAGCTCGGGGTCCACCGGGAGGACCCGCATCGCGAGCACCGTGGGCATGGCATCGAGCAGGCCGCGCGGGGCGAGCACCGCTGTCGTCATGGCCAGGACTCCCGCGTGCGCCTGCAGGGACACGGCGGCATCGGAGTCGAGGGCGGCGGATCGGCCGGCGAACGTGAGCGCGTCCGCGGCGGCATCCGCATCCGGGAACACGAGTCGAGGAGGCATCGGTTCTAAGCTATCAAGCGGCCCACACGCGAGGAGCACCACCCATGACGACACCCCGGACGGACGACGTCGACCCGGTCGCCGCGCTCATCGACGTGCTGTCGTTGACCTCCACCGACGCGCGGACCACCGAGGACATCTTCACCGGCGGCTCCCACGCGATGCCGCTCGGACGGGTGTACGGCGGGCAGGTGCTCGCGCAGACCGTCGTGGCGGCATCGCGCACGGTCGGCGACGATCGGCCCATCCACTCGATGCACGGGTACTTCCTGCGCCCGGGCGACTCGTCGCGCGGGTTGACCTTCTCGGTCGACCGGCTGCGGGACGGCCGGTCGTTCTCGGCGCGACGCACGCAGGCCTACCAGGAGGGCGTGCCGATCTTCTCGATGATCGCGTCGTTCCAGACCGAGGACGAGGGCCTGGACCACGCCGAGCCCGCCCCCGAGGTCCCCGGCCCCGACGACCTGCCCGCAAACCCTCTGGACGAGCTGCATCCGCTCTCGATGCGCAGCTTCCGCGAGCTGCCTGTGGAGGTGCGCCACGTGCCGGGCACGCTCTACCGCAGCGGCAGCGTCGAGCCCGAGGCCGCGCAGGCCGTGTGGATGAGGACCCGGCGCGCCCTGCCCGACGAGCCCGTCCTGCAGCGGGCCGCGCTCGCGTACCTGTCCGACATGACGATCCAGGAGTCGATCCTGCGCGCGCACGGACTCACCTGGACCACTCCCGGGCTGAGCGTCGCCAGCCTCGACCACGCGATGTGGTGGCACCGGCCCGCCCGGGTCGACGAGTGGCTCCTCTACGCGCAGTCCTCGCCCACGGCGCGCGGCGGACGCGGACTCGCGACCGGCCGCATCTACACGCGCGACGGCGCGCTGGTCGCGAGCGTCGCGCAGGAGGTCATGGTCCGGCTGCCGCGGGAGTGAGCGCGGGAGGTCAGCGGCGCCGCGCGTACGCGATCGGCTCGCCGACGTACGGCGCCCAGGCCGCCCGCATGCGCTCGGTCAACCGCACCGGTCGGCCCGTCGCGGCGTCCACCGTCACGACGACGGCGGACGAGCGCGCGTACAGCGTCTGCGGGTTCGCTCCGGCCGGGCTGAAGACCTCGTAGCAGACCTCCATGCTCGACCCGCCGAGCGATCCGAACCACAGCTGCACGTCCAGAGGCGCACGCTGGTAGGGCACCGGGCGCAGGTACTCGATCTCCTGGCGGGCGATGAGCGTCAGCACCTCGGACCCGACTCCGGCCGCGACCACCGCGGTCGGGTAGGTCGGCTCGTCGTCGCCGGGCTCCCAGAAGGCGCGCACGCGCGCCTCCTCCAGGAGCTTCAGCATCGAGGTGTTGTTGACGTGGTTGAACGCGTCGAGGTCCCCCCACCGCAGATGGATGGGGATGTGGACCCGTCGGCCGTCCGGACTGTCAGTCACGCGTGAGCTTGCGGTGGGTCGACCGGTGCGGGTTGGCCGCATCGGGCCCGAGCCGCTCGATCTTGTTCTGCTCGTACGCCTCGAAGTTGCCCTCGAACCAGTACCACTTCGCGGGGTTCTCGTCGGTGCCCTCGTAGGCGAGGATGTGCGTCGCGATGCGGTCGAGGAACCACCGGTCGTGCGTGATGACCACGGCGCAGCCGGGGAACTCGAGCAGCGCGTTCTCGAGCGAGCCGAGGGTCTCGACGTCCAGGTCGTTCGTCGGCTCGTCGAGGAGCAGCAGGTTGCCGCCCTCCTTGAGGGTCAGCGCCAGGTTCAGACGGTTGCGCTCACCACCGGAGAGCACGCCCGCCTTCTTCTGCTGGTCGGGACCCTTGAAGCCGAACTTCGACACGTACGCGCGCGACGGGATCTCGATCTTGCCGACCGTGATGATGTCGAGGCCGTCCGACACCACCTCCCACAGCGTCTTGTTGGGGTCGATGTTGCCGCGCGACTGGTCGACGTAGCTGATCTTGACCGTCTCGCCGATCTTCAGATCGCCGCCGTCGAGGGGCTCGAGACCGACGATCGTCTTGAACAGGGTCGTCTTTCCGACACCGTTGGGGCCGATCACGCCGACGATGCCGTTCGGCGGCAGGCTGAAGCTGAGTCCGTCGATGAGGGTCCGGTCTTCGAAGCCCTTGTTGAGCTTCTTGGCCTCGATCACGACGCTGCCCAGGCGCGGGCCCGCGGGGATCTGGATCTCCTCGAAGTCCAGCTTCCGCGTGCGCTCGGCCTCTGAGGCCATCTCCTCGTACCGCGCCAGACGGGCTTTCGACTTCGTCTGCCGGCCCTTGGCGCTGCTGCGCACCCACTCGAGCTCGTCCTTCAGGCGCTTGGCGAGCTTGGCGTCCTTCTTGCCCTGGACGTCCAGTCGCTCGGCCTTCTTCTCGAGGTAGGTCGAGTAGTTGCCCTCGTAGCCGATGAGGCGCCCGCGGTCGACCTCGGCGATCCACTCCGCGACGTTGTCGAGGAAGTACCGGTCATGGGTGATCGCGATGACGGCGCCCTTGTAGGACTGCAGGTGCTGCTCGAGCCAGAGCACGCTCTCGGCGTCGAGGTGGTTCGTGGGCTCGTCGAGGAGCAGCAGGTCCGGCTTCTGCAGGAGCAGCTTGGCCAGCGCGACACGGCGACGCTCACCACCGGAGAGCGGGGCGATCGCGGCGTCCCCGGGCGGGGTGCGGAGCGCGTCCATGGCCTGCTCGAGCTGGGAATCGAGGTCCCAGCCGTCGGCGGCGTCGATCTCCTCCTGCAGCACGCCCATCTCGGCGAGCAGCGCGTCGAAGTCCGCGTCGGGATCGGCCATGAGCGCCGAGATCTCATTGAAGCGGTCGAGCTTGGGCTTGATCGCCACCCCGTCCTGGATGTTCTCCAGCACGGTCTTCGACTCGTCGAGCTCGGGCTCCTGCATGAGGATGCCCACCGTGTAGCCGGGAGAGAGCTTCGCCTCGCCGTTCGAGGGCTGGTCGAGACCGGCCATGATCTTCAGGATCGTCGACTTACCGGCACCGTTCGGACCGACCATGCCGATCTTGGCGCCCGGAAGGAACGCCATCGTGACGTCGTCGAGGATCAGCTTCTCGCCCACAGCTTTGCGGGCACGGACCATGGAGTAGATGTACTCAGCCATAACCGGTCCATCCTATCGGCCCGCACCGCTGACGCGGCACGCGACCGTGGCTACCAGTCGATCGGACGCGTCTGACCGAGCAGGCATCCGCCGTCGGGCAACCCGGGGAGGACGGTGGTCACCGTTCCGCCGGTCGCCGGACCCACCTGGCCGACCAGGCATTCCTCGCCCCATCGCACCGAGAACTGGATGCTCTCGGCCGCGTTGCCGACCGTGGACTGGTCCTCGGTGACCTGCATGGCCGCCTTGTCGAACCCGATGGTCGTCAACGCGTCGACATAGGCGCGCCCGGACACCTGATCGGGACCGGCCCAGACCTGCTCGACCACGGAACGGAAGACCGGAAGGTTCTCCTCGGCCGTCCCGTCGGGAACCAGTTCCACCGCCGGCTCGACGGCCGCCGTCTCGGAGGGAGTGGGCGTCGCGCTCGGCGCAGGCTCCGCCGGGGCGGTGCAGCCCGCGATCAGAACGGCCGCGAAGGTCAGGCCGACGGCGGATACGGCCCAGCGGCCGGCGCGGTGCGAGGTCACCGGGCCAGTCTAAGCATCAGAAGGGCGTCTCCCCCGCGGCCACCAGATCGGGGGCCGTTCCGGGCGCCGCCCAGCCCGCGGTCTCGACCGGCGCGGCTGCCTGGCTGCTCGTCGAGTCGGACGCCGATGCGGACTCGGCGGCCGAGGCCCGCCGGTAGACCGTCGTCCCCCAGAGGAGATCGGGCCCCAGCGCCTCGGCGTCGATCGAGGCCGTGACACCGCGCTTGGTGTCGTTCTCCCACTCCTGCAGGGTGAACCGCCCGGAGGCGATCACCCGGTCACCCACGTGCAGCGACCGGTGCGCGTTCTCGCCGAGCCCCCGGAACGCGTTGACCTTGTACCAGCTGGTGTGCCCGTCGACCCAGGTGGACGACTCGCGATCCTGGCGACGCTCGGTGACCGCGAGCCGGAAGCTCGTGACCGGGTCTCCGTTCGGCAGCCGGCGCAGTTCCGGCGCGCTGGCGACGTTCCCGACCACGGTGATGCGCTCTTTCATGATGTCTCCTCTCCCGCGGGGTATCTCCCCGCCGGTCGCGGCGCCCGGGTGCCCGCCGGACGCCGCGACCGGGACCCACTCTGGAGGGGGCGGCGACCGGGTCGCGCGGTACCCGGGCCGACTGGGGAGATCTGCGGGCCACGCGGAGGCTGGGGAGAAGGCAGCGCCCCGTGTCGGAGCCCCCGCGTACCGTGGCGATCGACGCAGAGGAGACCCGCATGACCACGATCGCGCACGCACGTCCCTCGTCCGCCGGCCGCCTCGTCCCGCTCGGGATCGACCGGTGGCGGGTCCTCACACCGGACGGCGCCGTCGCCGGGCTCGTGTCCGCGCGCATCGACCCCGACGGCACCCGGTATCTCGCGCAGCGCTACCGCTGGAGCAGCCACGCGTTCGTCGACGTCGGCGAGTTCTGGCGCCTCGACGACGCGGCCGCGGTCCTCCGGGCCGCCTGAGCGTCGTCGACGCGCGCGTCAGACGAGCGCGTCGACGCGGTCCTCGAGCAGCGGTGCGGCACCCGAGCGCACCTTCTGCCACGCCCGCGCGATGCCCCCGACGGCTCGGGTGAGGTCGGGCACCGTGCCGGTGAACGGGATGCGGATGTTCCGCTCGTACCCCCCATCCACCGAGAACCGCGGTCCCGCCGAGAGCAGGACGCCCTCGGACCGGGCAGCCATCGCCAGCGCGCTGCTGAGCGGCGCATCGAGATCGACCCAGAGCGCGACGCCGCCGTCGACCGCGGGAACGCCCCACGCAGGCAGCAGACGCTCGAGCGCGAGCACGGCGGCGTCACGGCCCGCGCGCAGCACGGCGGCGCGCTGGGCGATGATCTGCGGCAGGTGCGGGAGAAGCATCCGTGCCACCAGCTGCTCCCATTCGGGCGTTCCCAGCTCGATCGCGAACCGCGCGGCGACGACCCGGCGGATGAGTTCGGGGCGCGCGCGGATCCAGCCCACCCGGAGCCCGCCCCACGCGGTCTTCCCGAACGAGCCGACCCGCACGATCGAGGCGGGGTCAGCCACCCCCTCGCCGAACATCGGGAACTCCCCTCGCCGATCGATCGAGAGCTCCGCCGTCGTCTCGTCGACGATGACCGTCGTGCCGGCGCGCTCGGCAGCCGTGGCGATCTCGTGGCGCTCCGCTGCGCTCATCGACCGGCCCGTCGGATTCTGGAAGTCGGGCATCAGGTAGGCGAGGGTCGGCAGCACCCGGCCGAACGCCTGCGAGGCGCGGTCCAGGTCCCACCCGTCGCGCACCGTCACCGGCACGCTCACCAGGCGCGCCCCGGCGCCCCGGAACGCCTCGGCGGCGTGCGGATACGTGGGCGACTCGATGAGCACCCGGTCGCCACGGCTGATGAGCGTGCTCGCCAACAGGTGCAGCGCGCTCTGTGCTCCGTTCGTGATCATGATCTCGGACGCGTCGGTGGGAAGACCCGCGGCCACGTACCGCGCGGCGATCGCCGCGCGCAGCGTCTCGTTGCCGACGACGTCGTAACCCGGACGCGCGAGGATCGCCGGCGCGGCCATGGCCGCCTCGGAGAAGACGCCGGCCAATCCCGGCCACGCCGCGGGGCTCGCCTGCTGGAGGTCGATCGCGTCCTCATCCGACACGGACGTCCGGGCGACGCCGCCCCGCCCGAGCGGCTCCGTCACGCTGCCGGATCCGCGGATGCTGCGGATGTGGCCGGTGTCGCGCAGGCTGCGGTACGCGGCGGCCACGGTGGTGCGGCTCACACCGAGGGCGGCCGCCAGCTCGCGCTCGGCGGGCAGTGCCGTGTGCGCCGGGATGCGGTTGTCGAGGCACAGCAGCCGCACACCGTCGGCCAGCGCCTCGTAGGCGGGTTCGCTCGTCCGCCATCCACCGAGCCGGGTCGACAGGGTGCGCGCGGAGATCCGGGAGTCCATCGGTCCAGCGTAGCAAAATTGGCATCTTTCCCACAGTCCAATCCGGTGATTGGATGCATCCCATGATCCGCCGCATCCTCCAGCTCGTCCTCGGCCTCCCCCTGTACGGAGCGGGCTGCGCCTTCGTCGTGGCCGCCGGGTTGGGCGTGGACCCCTGGACGGCGCTCGCCGAGGGGATCGCGCTGCGTTCGGGATGGGGCGTCGGATGGGTGACGAACATCATCGGGCTCGGCGTGCTGGCGTTGTGGATCCCCCTCCGCCAGCGCCCCGGGGTCGGGACACTGGCGAACATCCTCCTCGTCGGCACGGCCATGCAGCTCGTCCTCGACGTGCTGCCGCCCATCGACGGACTGCTGGCGCGGATCCTGCTGCTCTGCGGCGGCGTGCTGACCGTGGCCGTGGCCAGCGGGCTCTACATCGGCGCGTCGTTCGGCTCGGGACCGCGGGACGGGCTGATGACGGGACTCCGCGATCGACTCGGCTGGCCGCTGTGGGCCGCACGCGGCAGCGTCGAGATCACGGTGCTCGTCATCGGCTGGGCGCTGGGCGGCACGCTCGGCATCGGCACGGTCGTGTTCGCCCTCGCGATCGGCCCGCTGGTGCACGTGTTCCTGCCGCTGCTCGCCGTCGACACGGCACGAGCCGGCCGCGCCCGCGCCGCCGCCGTCAGTGCTGTTGGAAGCGCGGCCAATCGGCGCCGGGCCGCAGGTGCGCGTGCAGCGCACTCTTCGCGATCTGCATCGTCGGGAAGCGCCCCAGACTCGCATCCGCTCCGGCCATCGTGACCCCGTAGCCGCTCTCGTCCTTGCGGATGCTTCCCACCACGCCGGACTGGCCGTACGCCACCCACAGTGCTGTCGCGCTCATCGTCGAACTCCTTCGTCCGTGACTGTGCGCCCGAGGCTACGCCGACCCGCGGCTGTGCACCAGAGCTCGGTGCCCCCGGCAGGAATCGAACCTGCGACCGTCAGATTAGAAGGCTGCTGCTCTATCCGCTGAGCTACGGGGGCCAGAGCTCATACGCTACCGCCCGGTCCGGGCACACCGGTACTCGGACCCGCGCATCCGGACCGTGCCGACGGGGCGATGCCGCCCTTGCCGCGGGTAAAGTCATGCGCACAGGGTCCCCAGCGACCGCTGCTCCCCCGCTTCCGGCGGGCGGGCGCGTCGCCGCGCGGGACCGAGATTCCGGCGTCCGTGTCGGAACCCGCGAGGAGGATGAACGACGTGAGCGCTGAAGGCGACCGACTGGTCTGGATCGATTGCGAGATGACGGGGCTCGACGTGGCCGTCGACCAACTCGTCGAGATCGCGGTGGTCGTCACGGACTTCGAGCTCAATCCGCTCGACGAAGGCTTCCAGGTCGTCATCCGCCCCGACGCCTCGGCGCTCGAGAACATGAACGACTTCGTCACCCAGATGCACCGGACTTCCGGTCTGCTCGAGGAGATCCCCGGCGGGATCAGCGTGGCCGAGGCCGAGTTCCAGGCGCTCGAGTACATCCAGCGCTTCGCGCCGGTCGAGGGCAAGGCACCGCTCGCCGGCAACACGATCGGCACCGACCGCGCGTTCCTGGCCCGGTACATGCCGCGCCTGGACCGCTGGCTGCACTACCGCAACGTCGACGTCTCGAGCATCAAGGAGCTCTCGCGGCGGTGGTACCCCCGGGTCTACTTCAACGCGCCGGCGAAGAACGGCGGCCACCGCGCCCTCGCCGACATCCAGGAATCGATCCGCGAACTCGCCTACTACCGCGAGGCGGTGTTCGTCGACCAGCCGGGGCCGAGCAGCGACGACGCGAAGGCCGTCGCCGCCTCCGTGGTGTCCGCATTCGCTCCGCAAGTGTGAGAGAATCTTTCAGTTGCCCGCGCAGGCGGGAGACATGGTGGGTATAGCTCAGTTGGTAGAGCGCGGCCTTGTGGTGGCCGATGTCGCGGGTTCGAGCCCCGTTACTCACCCCAAGATGGCGGGATCTCCTCGGAACGACGGGATGCGCTGATGCAGATGGATGACGACGGATTCGAGCGCCTTGTGATCGAGGAGCTCGACCGGTTGCCCGACGACATGGTCGCGGGCCTGGACAACGTCGTGTTCGTCGTGGAGGCTCGCTCGGAGAACCCGGACGAAGAGCTCTTCGGGCTCTACGACGGCTGGTCGCTGACCGAGCGCGACCGCTACGGCATGGGCGAGCTGCCGGATCGGATCATCGTGTACCGCGAGGCGCATCTGAACGTCTGCGAGGATGAGGCCGCGCTGCGGGACGAGGTCCACACCACCCTGGTTCACGAGATCGCGCACTTCTACGGTATCGACGACGACCGACTGCACGAATTGGGATGGGCATGATGGCACCGCTGGCCGCACCCGAGATCGATGAGCGAACGGACCTCGATCCTGCGGACGCCATCGATCCCGGTTGGCAGACGGTGGTCTGGAACGATCCGGTCAACCTGATGAGCTACGTCACGCACGTCTTCCGCGAGTACTTCGGGCATCCGCTCGACGAAGCGACGAGGCTCATGCTCTGCGTCCACCACGACGGTCACGCCGTGGTCTCCGAGGGGATGCGGGAACAGATGGAGCTCCACGCCCAGGCCATGCACGACTACGGCCTGTGGGCGACCGTCCGGAAGGTTCCGGCACCGTGACCGAGTCGCCCTCGACCCTCGTCGAGATCACGCGCCTCGAGGCGGTGCACCTGCGCGGTCTCGTCAGTCAGTTCGTCGACCTGCTCTCCGGCACGACCGATGCCTCCTCCGATCCTGCGGTCGCCCGCCTGGTGCCGTCGGCGTATCCCGACGACGAGGAGGCGGCGGGCCAGTTCCGCGCCACCACCGAGTCGGAGCTGCTGCGTCGTCGGACGGCGGATGCCGCCGTCGTGCTCGCCGACCTCGCGACGGCGGGAGAACTCGACCTGCAGGCCGCGCCCGCCGAGGAGTCGCTGACCGAACTGGTCATCGACCTGGATCGTGAGCGCGTGGACGCCTGGATGCGCACGCTCAGCGCGGTTCGCCTCGTCCTGGCGTCACGGCTGGAGATCACGACGGAGGACGACCACGACCCGTCCGACCCCCGCTTCGGCGTCTACGACTGGCTCGGCTATCGCCTCGAAGGGCTCATCAGCGCCGTCACCCCGGACTAGCGGAGTTCAGCGGACGTCGACGACGAGCGTCGCCCAGCGTCGGGGCTCGTGCGCCGCCAGGTGCTTCTCCTCCTGCGCCGCCCACCCGTCCCAGTGCGGGACGTACGTCTCGCCGTCGCGGGCGAGGGCGCGCACGCGTCGGTCGACATCAGGCGCCTCGACCCACACGGGTACGTGTGCGAGCTGCGCGCTCCGACGAGTGAGGATCCCCGCCCCCTCGACGAGCAGCGGGCGGGCGGGGTCCACCTCGGACCAGCCTCCCGGCCGGTCGGCCGACCAGTCCCACGCCTGCCACGTACCCGCCTCACCGCGTGCGTGCGGGGCGAGGACGCGATCGAGGGCCGCATCCGCACCGGCACGCAGACCGTCCCATCCGGGATAGATCATGTCGAGGGCGACGATCTGCACGTCCGGCGCCCGCGCGGCCACGAGCGCCGCCAACGTCGTCTTGCCCGCTCCCGACCGGCCGTCGATGACGATCCGGTACGCGGGCACAGCACTCTGCGCCGCTCGCGCGAGGATCTCGGCGGCGGCGTCGTCCAGGCTCAGGCGCGCGTCACTTCTTGAGCGCGCGGATCACGCGGCTCAGCGCGCGGCCCGCCACCCACAGGAACGGCACTGCCACGGCGAGCACGGAGACCGGGTTCGGCTCGAAGCGGAGGTCGTCGCCGCGGCGCACGTAGGCGCCCAAGGGAACGGCATATCCGCCGCCTCCGCCGCCCGTGTTGCCGGAGTCGTCGGTGCCGCCGCCGAAGCCGTGCCAGGACAGCGCGACCGGGATGATGCGCACCCCGTCGACGTCCTGCTGCTCACCGTAGACCGCGTTGACGCCGAGGGATGCGGACTGCTTGCCGAGATCGAGTACGAAGTTGCCCATGCCCTCACGGTAGCGGGCCCGGGTGCCGCGTGCAGCAGGCTTGACGTACCGGAGAAGTTCAGGGAGCGGGCGGGCGGGGATGTGACGGCAGGCTCGTGCCGCCGCGGCGGGGCCCGAGGAGCGCGGCTCGCGTGATCGCCCCGGTGCCGAACCGTGTCGAGGCGCCGTCGAGGGCTTCTTCCACGCGTCGCCACTCCGCGTCGTCGTCCCAGAGCGTCGCCGCCATCGAGACGGGGCGCAGGTTCTCGGCACGCACGCCGATCAACCGCACCGGCAGCGGGCGCTCGAGCGCGCCGAACAGCTCGAGAGCGGCGTCGCCGATGCGCTGGCCGACCGCGGTCTGCTCGGTGAGGGTCACCGATCGCGACACGGTGCGGAAGTCGGCGAAGCGGATCTTCAGCGCGACCGTCGCCGCTTCGACGTCGTGGGCGCGCAACCGGGCGCCGACGCGATCGGCGAGCCGCCGCACCTCGGCGCGCAGGACGGCATCGTCGTCGATGTCGTCGTGGAACGTCTCTTCGTGGCCGATGCTCTTCTCGACCCGCTCGGTGGTCACGTCGCGGGCGTCCTCGCCCCGAGCCAGATGCCAGACGCGCTCGCCCATCGAGGCTCCGAGCGCCCGCTCGAGCATCGCGCGCGGCGCCCGCCGGGCGTCGTCGATCGTGCGGATGCCGCGCCCCTCCAGTGCTTCGGCCGACTTCGGACCGACCCCCCAGAGCTCGCGCACCGAGCGCGGGCCGAGGAACGCCGCCGTGTCGCGTGCGGCGATGATCAGCAGCCCGTCCGGCTTGCTCGCGGTCGAGGCCATCTTCGCGACGTGCTTCGTGGCGGCCACTCCCACGCTGCAGGTCAATCCCGTCTCGGCGAGGACGCGGGCGCGGAGAAGACGCGCGATCGTGCCCGGGCTCCCCCACAGCCGCCGCGCGCCGCGGACGTCGAGGAAGGCCTCGTCGATCGAGAGCGGCTCGACGAGCGGAGTGAACTCGGCGAAGACCGCCATGACCGCGGCCGACAATGCCCGATACCGGTCGAAGTGCGGCGGCACCACGATGGCGGAGGGGCACAGGCGGAGCGCCTGCGACACCGGCATCGCCGAACGGACCCCGAAGCGTCGCGCCTCGTACGACGCGCTGGAGACCACGCTGCGACCCTCGGGCGAGCCGATGATGAGCGGTTTGCCCGCCAGCGAAGGATCGTCGAGCACCTCGACCGCGGCGTAGAACGCATCCATGTCGACGTGCAGGATGCCCGCACCCGTGTCGTCCGCGTCGGCGGGCGACACGATGCGCCCCGATCCGTCGCCGCGTCCCACGCTTCTATTGTCGCGCGAACCACCGACACCGGTCGCAGCGATGCGGGGGCGCTCCGCCGGAGGGCCCCCGCATCGTCCGGTCGTTACTGGCCGGCGCGCTCCAGCACGAGTTCGCGCACGCGAGCGGCGTCCGCCTGGCCCTTCATGGCCTTCATGACGGCGCCGATGACGGCGCCGGCCGCCTGGACCTTGCCGTCGCGGATCTTCGCGAGCACGTCGGGCTGTGCGGCGAGGGCATCGTCGATCGCCGCGATCAGCGCGCCGTCGTCCGACACCACTGCGAGGCCGCGGGCGTCCACGACCTCCTGCGGTGACCCCTCGCCCGCGATGACGCCCTCGAGCACCTGGCGGGCCAGCTTGTCGGTGAGCGTCCCGCCGTCGATGAGCAGCTGCAGCGCGGCGACGTGCGCCGGGCTCACCAGGCCACTGGGCTCGCGGTCCTGCGCGTTCGCGACACGGGTGATCTCGCCCGTCCACCACTTGCGCGCGGTCGCGGGGCTGGCACCGGCCGCGATCGTGGCCTCGACCTCGGCGAGCAGACCGCCGTTGGCCACATCCTGGAACTCCAGGTCGGTGAATCCCCAGTCCGCCTTGAGGCGTCGCCGGCGCACCGCGGGCTGCTCGGGAAGAGCGGCGCGGAGCTCCTCGATGAGCGCGGGATCGGGCACCACGGGAAGCAGGTCCGGCTCCGGGAAGTACCGGTAGTCGTCGGCGTCCGACTTCGGACGCCCCGGCGACGTCGTTCCGGTGTCCTCGTGCCAGTGACGGGTCTCCTGCGTGATGCTGCCACCGCCGGCGAGGATGTGCGCCTGCCGCTGGATCTCGTAGCGCACGGCGCGTTCGACGGAGCGCATCGAGTTGACGTTCTTCGTCTCGGTGCGCGTGCCGAGCTTCTCCTGCCCGCGCGGTCGCAGCGACACGTTGGCGTCGCACCGCAGGTTGCCGCGCTCGAGCCGCGCCTCCGAGATGCCGAGGGAGAGCACGATGTCCCGGATGGCGGCGACGTAGGCCTTCGCGATCTCGGGGGCCCGGTGCTCCGCGCCGAAGATCGGACGCGTCACGATCTCGACGAGCGGCACGCCGGCGCGGTTGTAGTCGACGAGCGAGTACTCCGCGCCCTGGATGCGACCCGTCGCGCCGCCCATGTGGGTGAGCTTGCCCGCATCCTCTTCCATGTGGGCGCGCTCGATCGGCACGCGCACGAGGGTGCCGTCGCCGAGCTCGATCTCCACCTCGCCGTCGAAGGCGATGGGCTCGTCGTACTGCGAGATCTGGTAGTTCTTGCCGAGGTCGGGGTAGAAGTAGTTCTTCCGCGCGAACCGGCTCGAGGGCGCGATCGAGCATCCGAGCGCGAGGCCGAGGCTGATCGACGAACGAATGGCCTCGGCGTTGACCACGGGCAGGGACCCCGGGAGCCCCATGTCCACCGGAGCGACGAGAGTGTTGGGCGCGGCGCCGTGGTTGGCCTCGTGCGCGGGGTTCGGCGCGGCCGAGAACATCTTCGTGACGGTGTTCAACTCGACGTGCACCTCGAAGCCGAGCACCGGCTCGAACATCTCGAGGGCCTTGTCGAAGTCCATCAGCTTGTCCTTGGCCATCAGCGGGCCCCTCCCAGGATCGGCGCGCGCTCGAGCAGCGGCGCACCCCACGAATCGACGAGGAGCGCCTCGACGGCCGCTCCCACCCGGTACAGGCGAGCGTCCTCGCGAGCCGGGGCGAGGAACTGGATGCCGACCGGCAGCCCGTCCTCGGCCGCGAGCCCCGAGGGCACCGAGATGCCCGGGACGCCGGCGAGGTTCGCCGGGATCGTGGTCACGTCGTTGAGGTACATCTGGAGCGGATCGTCGATCTTCTCGCCGATCCGGAAAGCGGTCGTCGGCGCGGACGGCGTGGCGATCACGTCGACCTTCTCGAACGCCGCGTCGAAGTCCCGCTGGATGAGGGTGCGCACCTTCTGCGCGCTGCCGTAGTAGGCGTCGTAGTAGCCCGCGGAGAGCGCGTAGGTCCCGAGGATGATGCGGCGCTTGACCTCCTCGCCGAAACCGGCGTCGCGGGTCGCGGCCATGACGTCCTCGACCGTGGCGCCGGCGTGCGGGGTCACCCGCATGCCGAAGCGCACCGAATCGAACTTCGCCAGGTTGCTCGAAGCTTCCGCGGGGAGGATCAGGTAGTAGGCGGCGACGCCGTACTCGAAGTGCGGCGCGCTGATCTCGACGATCTCGGCGCCCTGCGCCTCCATCGCCGCGAGGGCGTCGCGGAACGAGGCCGACACTCCGGCCTGGAAACCGGTGTCGTCCAGCTCCCGGATGACGCCGACCTTCAGGCCCTTCAGCACCTGCCCGGTCGCACCCTCGCGCGCCGCGGCGGCGAAGGACGGCCACGCGTCGGTGAGCGAGGTCGAGTCGTGCGGGTCGTGGCCGCCGATGACGTCGTGGAGCAGGCCCGCGTCCAGCACGGTGCGCGTGACGGGACCGACCTGGTCGAGGCTCGATGCCAGCGCGATCGCGCCGTAGCGGCTGACGCCGCCGTACGTGGGCTTGACCCCGACCGTCCCCGTCACGTGCGCGGGCTGACGGATCGACCCGCCGGTGTCGGAGCCGAGCGCGAGCGGCGCCTCGAAGGCCGCGACGGCCGCAGCCGAGCCGCCGCCGGATCCACCCGGGATCCGGTCGAGGTCCCAGGGGTTGTGCGTGGGACCGTACGCCGAGTGCTCGGTCGAGGAGCCCATCGCGAACTCGTCCATGTTGGTCTTGCCGAGCGGGATGAGCCCGGCGGCCCGCGCACGGGCGACGACGGTCGCGTCGTAGGGCGACATATACCCCTCGAGGATCCGCGATCCGCTCGTGGAGGGCATGTCCGTCGTGACGAGGACGTCCTTGATGGCCAGCGGCACGCCGGCGAGCTCGCCCAGCGCTTCGCCCGCGGCACGCCGGCGATCGATGTCGGCCGCGGCGTCGAGCGCTGCGGCGTTGACATGCAGGAACGCGTGCACATCGCCGTCGACGGCGGAGATCCGGTCGAGGTGCGCCTGCGTCGCCTCGACGCTGGACACCTCCCCGGCCGCGAGGGCGGAGGCCAGGTCGGCGGCGCTCAGGCGCGTGAGGTCGCTCACTGCTCCTCCCCCAGGATGGCGCTGACGCGGAAGCGGTCGTCCGTCGCGTCCGGCGCGTTCTGCAGCACCTGCGCGACGGTGAGCGCCACCGGCGCCTCATCCGCGCGGAAGACGTTCTGCAGCGGGATCGGGTGGCTGGTCGCGGGGACATCCGGCGTCGCCACACGGGAGACTTTCGCGATGTTGTCGACGATGGCGTCGAGCTGACCGGTGAGGCGCCCGACCTCCTCGTCGCTCAACTGGATCCGGGCGAGGACGCCGAGATGGCGCACGAGATCTGGGGTGATTTCCGACACCCCCACAGTCTAGTTCGGCCCCGGACGCGCGCCCGGCCCGCCGCCCCTCCGCTGCCGGGTCGACCTCTACCCGTAGGCTGTGGCGCGTGACGACGTTCGAGCCGCCTCGCCCCTGGACCCACAGCTACGCCGACGGTGTTCCGGAGGACCTCGGTCCCGTCTCCGGCTCGCTGGTCGACATCGTGCACGCGTCTGCGCGGGAGTACCCCGACGCCGTCGCCCTGCAGTTCTTCGGCCGTGAGACGACCTACCGCGAACTCGACGCCCAGATCGCGCGTGCCGCGGCCGGGCTCCGCGCGCGCGGCGTCGGCGCCGGCGATCCGGTGGCGATCGTGCTGCCGAACTGCCCGCAGCACATCGTCGCCTTCTACGCGGTGCTGCGGCTGGGCGCCGTCGTCGTGGAGCACAACCCGCTCTACACGCCGCGAGAGCTGCGGAAGCAGTTCGAGGACCACGGCGCGAAGCACGCGATCGTCTGGAACAAGGTCGTCCGCACGGTGCAGGACTTCCCCGCCGACCTGCGCGTCGACACGCTCGTCTCGGTCGACGTCACCCGCGCCATGCCGTTCACGATGCGCGCCGCGCTGCGGCTTCCCGTGGCGAAGGCGAAGGAGTCGCGCGCGGCGCTCTACGAGCGGGTGCGGGGCACCGTGCCGTGGGAGGACATCCTCACGGCCGAGCCGCTGCCGGCCGGACATCCGATGCCGGCCACCGATGATCTCGCGATCATCCAGTACACGAGCGGGACCACGGGGACGCCCAAGGGCGCCGCGTTGACGCATCGCAACCTGCTCGCCAACGCCGCGCAGTCCCAGGCCTGGGTGCCCTCCATCCACCGCGGCGAAGGATGCGTCGTCTACGCCGTCCTTCCGATGTTCCACGCGTACGGTCTGACCCTCTGCCTCACGTTCGCGATGTCGATGGGCGCCCGCCTCGTGCTCTTCCCCCGATTCGACCCCGACATGGTCCTCGCCGTGACGAAGAAGCACCCCGCGACCTTCCTCCCCCTCGTCCCGCCCATCGCCGATCGGCTGCTGCGCGCGGCCGAGGAGAAGGGCGTGTCGTTGGCGGGGACCCACGTCGCGATCTCGGGCGCGATGCCGCTCCCCCACGATCTCGTCGTGCCGTTCGAGGCCGCGTCGGGCGGCTATCTCGTCGAGGGGTACGGACTGAGCGAGTGCTCGCCCGTGCTCATGGCGAATCCCGTGGCCGACAACCGCGTCCCCGGCACCGTGGGGCTGCCGTTGCCCGGCACGGAGTGCCGCGTCGTCGATCCCGATCAGCCGACGCGCGACGTGCCCGCCGGTGAGCGCGGCGAGCTTCTCGTCCGCGGTCCGCAGGTGTTCTCGGGCTACTACGGCAAGCCCGAGGCGACGGCCGAGGTGTTCGTCGACGACTGGTTCCGCACCGGTGACATCGTCACGATCGACGAGGCCGGTTTCGTGCGGATCGTCGACCGCATCAAGGAGCTCATCATCACGGGCGGCTTCAACGTCGCCCCCACCGAGGTCGAGAGCGTGCTGCGCCAGCACCCGCAGGTCGCCGACGTCGCGGTCGTGGGTCTTCCCGACGAGCACGCCGGCGAGGAGGTCGTGGCGGCGATCGTGGTGGCCCCCGGCAGCGAGATCGACACGGAGGCCATCCGCGCGTACGCGCGCGGCATCCTCACCCCGTACAAGGTCCCGCGCCGGATCTTCGTCGTCGACGAGCTCCCGAAGTCGCTGATCGGCAAGGTCCTGCGGCGACAGGTGCGCGAGCGACTGCTCGCCGACCAGACGCACTGAGCCGGGCGACAGGCAGCGGGACGCCGGAGCGGCGCCCTCGTCCTAGTCGGCGTCGTCCTCCGCCGCCGGCGCCACCCCGTCGAGAGCCGCCGGCCCCTGTTCGACGAGGATGCGGAACTGCGCCGCATCGATGATCCGCAGACCCAGCTGCTCGGCCTTGCCGAGCTTGGATCCGGCGCCGGGCCCCGCGGCGACGAAGTCCGTCTTCTTCGACACGCTCGACGCCGCCTTGCCGCCCGCCGCCATGATGGCCTCCTGCGCGCCCTCGCGGCTGTAGCCCTCGAGCGCACCCGTCGCGACCACGGTGATGCCCTCCAACACGCCCCCCGCCGACGCGGCCGCACCGGGACCCGGGTGCCCGGGCGTCGCGAGCTGCGCACCGGCGCGCTCCCACCGCTCGACGATGTCGCGGTGCCAGTCGATCTCGAACCAGGCCAGTACGGCGTCGGCGATGATTCCGCCGACGCCGTCGACCGCGGCCAACTCGTCGCGCTCCGCCGCGCGGATCGCGGCCACCGACCCGAACCACTGCGCCAGCGCCCGTGCGGCCACCGGGCCGACGTGGCGGATGTTGAGCGCCACGAGGAAGCGCCAGAGCTCCTTCGTCTTCGCCTTCTCGAGCTCGTCCAGCAGCTTCACCGCCGCCGCCGCGAGCATGTGGTCCTCGTCGCCGTCGAACGGGCCCTCGGGATCGAAGACGGGATCGGGCCGCGACTTGCTGGCGGGCTTGCCCGGCAGCGGCGCCTTCCGCTGCCGCCGGAAGGGGGCCCGTCGGTCGGGCGTGCCGTCGTCGAGGAGCCGGGGCGCACCCGTCTCGGCATCGCGCACGGTGACCTCGATCGGGAACAGGTCCTCCGCGCGCAGGTCGAAGAGACCGGCCTCGGTCACCAGAGGCGCGACGGTCGGGACGTCGGGCTGTGTGAGAGCCGCGGCCGTGACCTCGCCGAGGACCTCGATGTCGAGGGCGCCACGGGATCCGATGTGCTCGACCCGACCGCGCACCTGGGCGGGGCACGACCGCGTGTTCGGGCAGCGCAGATCGATGTCGCCCTCTTTCGCGGGCGCGAGCGGCGTGCCGCACGCCGGGCAGTCGGCGGGCATGACGAACGCGCGCTCGGTGCCGTCGCGGAGCTCGGCGACCGGGCCCAGCACCTCGGGGATGACGTCCCCCGCCTTCCGGAGCACCACCATGTCGCCGATCAGCACGCCCTTGGCCTTCACGACGTCCTGGTTGTGCAGCGTGGCCTGGCGCACCACCGACCCCGCGACACGCGCCGGTTCCATGATCGCGAACGGCGTCGCGCGGCCGGTGCGACCGACCGACACGACGATGTCGAGCAGCCGGGTGTTCACCTGTTCCGGCGGGTACTTGTAGGCGATCGCCCACCGCGGCGCGCGGCTGGTGGCACCGAGTTCGGCGTGGAGGGCGAGGTCGTCGACCTTGACCACGACGCCGTCGATCTCGTGCTCCACGTCGTGACGGTGGTCGCCGTAGTGGCTGACGAACCCCCGCACGCCCTCGATGTCGTCGAACGTGCGGAAGTACGGGCTCGTCGGCAGGCCCCAGGTGGACAGGAGCTCGTACACCTCGCTCTGCGACGCGACGGGGGGCTCGCTCCACGCTCCCACGCCGTGCACGAGCAGACGGAGCGCGTCGAGCCGCGCCTGGCCGGCCTCGCGTTCCAGCCCCTGCTTCTTGTCGAGCTGCTGGCGGAGACCGCCGCTGGCGGCGTTGCGCGGATTCGCGAAAGCCGGGAACCGCCGCTCGGCGGTGGTGCGGGCGCGCACCTCGTCGAACGTCGCGCGCGCGCGGGCATCGTCCACGACGCGCTCGCGCATCCGAGCCTGCAGCTCGTTGAGCTCGCCGAACGCGGCGACCGGGATGAAGACCTCGCCCCGCACCTCGACGAGCGGCGGGTGCCCCGTGCCCGCGAGCCGCTCCGGGATGCCCCGCACGCGGACCGCGTTGACGGTGACGTCCTCCCCCACGCGTCCGTCACCGCGCGTGGACGCCGACACCAGCACGCCGTTCTCGTAGCGCAGGTTGATGGCCAGACCGTCGATCTTCAGCTCGCTCAGCCACCGGACCCGGCGCCCCGCCGCCGCCTCGGCCTTGGCGCACCACTCGGTGAGCTCATCGAGGCTGAAGACGTTGTCGAGGCTCAGCATGCGCTCCGCGTGCTCGACCGGTGCGAACATCGTGGACGTCGCCGCCCCGACGCTGAGGGTCGGCGAGTCCTGGCTCTGGACCTCGGGGTGCAGACGCTCCAGCTCCTCGAGGCGGCGCACCCACCCGTCGTACCGCGCGTCGTCGACGAGCTCGGCATCCTGCCCGTAGTAGCTCTCGCGGGCGGCGAGGATCCGCTCCGTCAGCTGCGCCGCCTCGGCGCGCGCCTCGTCCAGGGTCAGGTCGTCCGTCGCACCGGTCTGTTCGTCCACGGGTCCAGTCTAGGAAGGACCCGTGACATCACAGCGGGCTTCCGTCGGGGCGGGTGAGTGTGCCGATGATGTCGCTCGCGAACCCCTCGTAGTCCGGCGACCACATCGTCGTCACCACCACGGCTCCCACCGTCTCGCCGCGCCCGAGCACCCCCGAATCCGGGTACGGGACGACATACGACACGTACTCGAGCCCGGTCCCCTCGCCGAACGGTGCCACGACCCGCGCGGCCTCCCGACCGCCGATCGTGACGAGCTCGGCCGTCGGGGGTGCGCCGCCGGGCGCGGTGCCGTCGGCGAGTTCGGCGCCGAGCTCGGCGAGCGTCCCCGAACTCGTCACCGCGGTGACCCGGACCTCGGTGAGGATGTCGGCACCGAAGGTCACGGTGGACGCGCATCCCGCCGATCCCGGCACGAGGGTCCAGGACGGGTCGGGGACACGGTAGACGAAGCACGGCGTCGTGACGATCCCGCCGGCGAGCTGGACCGGCGCTGCCTCATCGACCTCGATGCCCGCCGCCGGATGCGGGGCCGGTGCCGCGGAGTCGCCGACGGTGCGCGCGCCCGGGTCCGTCCCGGACGCGCAGGCCGCCGCGGCGAGGGCGGCCGCCAGGATGACGGCGGCGCTCGTCGCCCGCCGTGCCACGGATGGGTCTGTCATGATCGCTCCTCTCGGTGGGGGTGCGATCACGCTAGGGACGGCCCGCGCCCCGTCGTCCGCTCTGCCGCAGGACCGGGGAGGACGCGCCGAGGCTGCGCGCCTGGGGAGGAACCGTTCGGGCCCGGGGTCGGACCTCAGCCGACGGGGACGGCCGAGACGGTGCGGTCGACGGTGAACTGACCGATGACGCGCGTGCCGTCGTAGAGAACGGCGGTCTGCCCGGGTGCCACGCCGTCGAACGGCACGTCCGGCCGGACGACGAGCTCGCCGTCCGCCAGCTCGGCGTGAGCCGGAACCGGCTCGGCGTGCGCGCGGATCTGCGCTGTGCAGGCGAACGACGTCGACGCGGGCGACCGCCCGGCCCACGTCATCCGGGAGCCGGCGATCTCCGCCGTGGCGAGCGCCTCCTTGGGGCCGACGACGACCGTGTTCGACACCGGACGCACCTCGAGGACGAACCGCGGCTTGCCGTCGGATGCCGGGACGCCCAGCTGCAGGCCACGGCGCTGCCCCACGGTGAACGCGTGCGCGCCCTCGTGCCGGCCGACCACCGCACCGGAGCGATCGAGGATCTCGCCCGTCTCCGCTCCCACGCGCTCGGCCAGCCACCCTCGGGTGTCGCCGTCGGGGATGAAGCAGATGTCGTGGCTGTCGGGCTTCTGCGCCACGGTGAGGCCGCGCTCCGCCGCCTCTGCGCGAACGATCGCCTTGGAGGGCGTGTCGCCCAACGGGAAGTAGGTGTGCGCCAGCTGCGTGTTCGTCAGGACGCCGAGCACATAGGACTGGTCCTTGGCCTCGTCGGAGGCCCGGTGGAGTTCGCGCCCCTCGGCCGTGTCGACAAGGGTCGCGTAGTGCCCGGTGCAGACGGCGTCGAAGCCGAGCTCGAGGGCGCGCTCCAGGAGCGCCGCGAACTTGATCTTCTCGTTGCAGCGCATGCACGGGTTCGGGGTGCGCCCGGCCCGGTACTCCGAGACGAAGTCGTCGATGACGTCGTCGCGGAACCGCTCGGAGAAATCCCACACGTAGAACGGGATGCCGAGGCGGTCGGCCGCGCGGCGCGCATCCATCGCGTCCTCGATCGTGCAGCAGCCGCGGCTGCCGGTGCGCAGCGTCCCGCCGGCGCGCGACAGCGCCAGGTGGACGCCCACGACGTCATGACCGGCATCGACGGCGCGCGCCGCCGCCACAGCCGAATCGACACCACCGCTCATCGCCGCCAGAACACGCATGTGCTCCAGTCTACGAGCGAGCGGCCCCCGCGGCTCCGGCGGCCCGCGCCCGCCCGACCGCATCCGGCAGATGCGCCAGCACGGCGTCGACGTCGGCGGCGGAGCTGGTCCGACCGAGCGTGAGGCGCAGCACCGATCGCGCCGCGTCGTCGTCGCGGCCGAGGGCCCGGACGACGTGCGAGGGCTCGGGGATGCCCGCCTGACACGCCGAGCCGGTCGACACCGCGATCCCGTCCTGGTCGAGCAGGAACAGCAGCGTCTCGCCGCGGGCACCCGGGATCAGCAGGTGCACATTCCCCGGGACGCGCTCGTCCGGGTCGCCGAGCGGCTCGATGTCCGGGACGCGATCGAGGATGCCGCGCAGCAGTCTCTCGCGCAGCCCGCCCAGGCGGATCGCCTCCTCCGCGCGCTCGGCGACGGCGAGCTCGGCCGCCACGGCGAAGGCCGCGGCGGCGGCAACATCCTGCGTCCCCGCACGGAGACCGCGTTGCTGTTCGCCGCCGTGCACCTGGGCGTCGAGGCGCGCCGATCGTGCGACGACGAGCGCCCCGATCCCCACCGGGCCGCCCACCTTGTGCGCCGACACGCTCAGGGCCGCCAGGCCCGCGGCCGCCGGTGCCGAGCCGCGCCAGGCACGGAAGGACACCGGGAGATGCCCGAACGCGGCGACGGCGTCGAGATGCAGCGGCACGCCCGCGTCGGCGGCCAGGGCGGCCAGGCGCGCCGCATCGGACACCGTCCCCACCTCGTTGTTGGCGACCAGAGCCGTCGCGAGGGCGGCGTCCGGGAGCGCCTCGGCGAATCGATCGACGTCGACGGCACCCGTGGCTGTGAGCGGGACCGCGGCGACGGTCGCACCGCGCTCCGCGAGCCACGCGACCGAGTCGAGCGTCGCGTGATGCTCGCCGTCCGGAAGCACGATCGTGGCGCGGCCGGCGGCGCGTCCGGTCCACAGCCCCTTGATCGCCAGGTTCACCGCCTCGGTGCCGCCCGAGGTGAAGACGACCTCCACCGGATCCGCGTCCAGAGTGGCAGCGACGCGCTCGCGCGCGTCCTCGAGGATCCGTCGAGCCGACTGCCCGCCCCCGTGGATGGAGGAGGCATTGCCCACGACGAGCGATGCCTCGAGCCACGCATCGCGGGCCTCCGGGCGCAGCGGTGAGGACGCCGCGTGATCGAGGTAGATCTGCACCTCTCCACTTTCCCACGCCCATCCGGCACGGGCGCCGTCATCAGAGCGACATACGGCCTCGTTAGGGTAGTGCGCATGGTCAGCCCGAATCCGACCGCCGTTTCGTCCAGCCCGCTCGAGCACGTCCTCGATCCCGCGCTCGACGATCTCGGCGTGCACCTGCACGACGGCGGCGGCACGCTGCGGGTCTTCTCCCAGGCCGCCGATGCGCTCGAGGTCGTGTTCTTCGACGAGAGCGATCTGGACTGGGCCACCGCGACGGTTCCCCTGCAGCGCCGCGAGCGCGGGGTCTGGGAGGCCACCTCCGAGTTCTTCCGCCCCGGCGCGCGCTACGCGATCCGGGCGGCGGGCCCGCACGGGCACGGCAACGTGTTCAACCCGCAGACGCTGCTTCTCGATCCGTACTCCCGAGGGATCGTCAACGGCGGTTTCGGGGACTGGCGCTCCGTGGTGGTCGACCGCGGCTTCGACTGGGGCGACGTCGGCAAGCCTCGCATCCCGCTCGATCGGACCGTCATCTACGAGGGCCACGTGAAGGGCATGTCGAAGCGGCATCCCGGCGTGCCCGCGGCCCTGCACGGCACGTACGCCGGACTCGCGCACCCCGCGATGATCGAGCACTTCCTCTCGCTCGGCGTGACGACGATCGAGCTCCTGCCGATCCACGCCTTCGCCTCGGAGCCGCGACTGCTGCAGCTCGGGCTCGACAACTACTGGGGGTACAACACCCTCAACTTCTTCTCGCCCCACGCCGCGTACGCCACCGAGGAGGCCCGGCGGCAGGGCCCCGACGCCGTTCTCCGCGAGGTGAAGGGCATGGTCAAGCTGCTGCACCAGGCGGGCCTCGAGGTCGTCCTCGACGTGGTCTACAACCACACCGCGGAGGAGGGCATCGGCGGCCCGCGGACGAGCCTGCGGGGGCTGGACAACCGGACGTACTACCGACAGCAGGAGGACGGCACCTACGTCGACGTCACCGGCTGCGGCAACGCCGTGGACACGTCCACCGACGCCGGCTCGCGCCTCGTGCTCGACTCGCTGCGCTACTGGGCGCGCGACGTGCAGATCGACGGGTTCCGCTTCGATCTGGCGGCGACGCTCGGCCGGGATGCCGGTCACGCATTCACCCCCGATCATCCGCTCCTGCGCGCGATCGCGGAGGATCCCGAGCTCGCCGACACGAAGAAGATCGCCGAGCCGTGGGATGTCGGCATGGGCGGCTGGCAGACCGGCAACTTCGGATCGGGCTGGCACGAGTGGAACGACCGGTACCGCGACCGCGTGCGCAACTTCTGGTTGTCGGATGTCGACTACGCGCGGCGGGCGTCGGCGGCCCCCGTGGGCATCGGCGGCTTCGCCACGCGGCTCGCGGGGTCCTCGAACACCTTCAGCTCCGAACGCGGCCCGCTGGCGAGTGTCAACTTCGTCACGGCGCACGACGGTTTCACGCTGCGCGACCTCGTCTCCTACGACGTCAAGCACAATCTGGGCAACGGCGAGCACAACCGCGACGGCACCGACACCAACCGCTCGTTCAACCACGGCGCGGAGGGCACGACCGACGACGAGCGGATCCTGGCGACGCGCCGGAAGGCGATGCGCAATCTCCTGGGCACGCTCCTGCTGTCGGCGGGCATCCCGATGATCACCGCGGGCGACGAGTTCGGCCGCACGCAGCGGGGCAACAACAACGCGTACTGCCACGACTCGGCGCTGACCTGGCTGTCGTGGGAGCACCAGCCCTGGCAGCAGGACCTGTTCTCGCACGTGCAGCGCCTGCTGCAGCTGCGACGCGAGAACCCGGCCCTGCGCCCGGTGCACTTCGCCCGGCTCGAGGAGGAGATCCCCTCCGCCTCGGTCATGGAGTGGTACGACGAGAACGGCCTGACCATGTCGGGCGAGCGGTGGAACGATCCCGCGCATCGCACGCTGCAGTACGTGGCCACATCCACCCCCGAGTTCGAGGCGGCCAACCGGATCCTGCTCATCGTGCACGGCGATGAGACGCCGATCGACGTCCGGCTGCCCGAGGTCGAGGGCGTCACCCGGTACGTCTCGCTGTGGTCGAGCGCGGAGGACGCGCCTTCCCCCGAGGAGCCCGTCCTCGCCGTCGGCGACGTCGTGCCCACACCGCCGACGTCGATGCACCTCTTCCGCGCCGAATAGCACGTGCGCGGCGCGCCCGCCGCTCCTGTCGTCGACCGCACGCGCGCGATAGGTTCGGAACGTGGCCTCACCCAAACGCTCGACATCCCCGGCGTGGCGCAGCGCCGCCGCCATCCCCACCCGTACCGCCGGACCGGCGAGCGGCTCGACCGACACCCTCACCGGGCGCGTGCCGATGGCGGATCCGCATCCCGCGACGCCGGATCCCCGCTTCCGCCCCAGTGCCTTCGCGGGCGAGGCCGTGCCGTTCCGCGTCACCGCGTTCCGGGAGGGGCACGACCGCATCGGCGTGCAGCTGCGGCTGACGGCCCCGGACGGATCCGAGTCGCTGCACCGCCTGCGCGCCCTCGCGAACGGGCTCGATCACTGGAGCGTCCTGGTCAGCGTGCTCGCCACAGGCGTGTGGTCGTACCGGTTCGAAGCGTACGGAGACGACTACGCCACCTGGCGCCACGCGGCGGATCTGAAGATCGCCGCCGGTGTCGACGTCGCCCTCATGAGGGAGATGGGGGCCGCGCTGTTCGAGCGCGCCCGGGCCGAGAAGGATCGCCCGGTGGCCGAGCGACGCGTTCTGGGCGAACGGGCGCGCGAGCTGCGCGATGCCGATCTCTCCGACGAGTCCGCGCTCGCGATCGTGCGCGACGACGTCCTGGCCGGGTTCTTCACCGAACGTCCGCTGGCCTCGCTCTGGTCGTACGGCGACACCCGCGAGCTCCTGGTCGAGCGCGAGCGCGCGGGCGTCGGCGCCTGGTACGAGTTCTTCCCCCGCTCCGAGGGAGCCGAACGCCTGGCGGACGGCACCATCCGCAGCGGCACCTTCCGCACCGCCGCCGGCCGGCTGCCCGCCGTCGCGGCCATGGGGTTCGACGTGCTGTACCTGCCGCCGATCCACCCCATCGGGCGCACCCACCGCAAGGGGCCCAACAACACCCTGACCGCGCTCGAGAACGACCCCGGCTCGCCGTGGGCCATCGGCGGACCGGACGGCGGCCACGATGCCGTGCACCCCGACCTCGGCACGCTGGATGACTTCCGCGCCTTCGTCGCCGCCGCCGACGCCGAGGGCATCGAGATCGCCCTGGACCTCGCCCTCCAGGCATCGCCGGACCACCCGTGGGTGACGGAGCACCCGGAGTGGTTCACGACTCTCCCGGACGGCACGATCGCCTACGCCGAGAACCCGCCCAAGAAGTACCAGGACATCTACCCGGTCAACTTCGACAACGACCCCGAGGGCATCCGCGCCGAGGTGCTGCGCGTCGTCCGGCACTGGATCGCCCAGGGCGTGCGCATCTTCCGCGTCGACAACCCGCACACGAAGCCGCTGCAGTTCTGGGAGTGGCTGATCGCGACCGTGTCGGCGGAGCATCCCGACACGGTGTTCCTGGCCGAGGCGTTCACCCGCCCGGCGCCGCTGCAGGGCCTCGCGCAGGCCGGTTTCCAGCAGAGCTACACCTACTTCACGTGGCGGAACACGAAGGCGGAGCTGGAGGAGTTCCTCGGCGACCTCGCGCACGAGACGGCCGACTTCCTCCGCCCGAACCTCTTCGTGAACACGCCTGACATCCTCACCGAGTACCTGCAGTTCGGTGGTCGCCCCGCGTACAAGATCCGGGCGGCGATCGCGGCGACGGCGGCCCCCAGCTACGGCGTCTACGCCGGATACGAGCTCGTCGAGAACGTCGCGCGCCCCGGCAGCGAGGAGAACATCGACAACGAGAAGTACGAGTACAAGCTGCGCGACTGGGACGGCGCCGTGCAGACCGGCCAGTCCCTCGCGCCGTATCTCACCCGTCTGAACGAGATCCGCCGCGCGCACCCGGCCCTCCGCCAGCTCCGCAACCTGGCCGTGCAGTGGAGCGACGACGAGGCGATCCTCGTCTACGTCAAGCACCTCGACGCGGCGCTCTCCCCCGACGGCGTCGCCGACACGGTCATCGTGGTCGTCAACGTCGACCCCCACTCGGCGCGCGAGACGACCGTGCACCTCGACCCCACGGTCTGGGGCGGCACACCCGGCGACTCCTTCCTGGTCGAAGACCTCATCACCGGCGCGCACTGGACATGGACGGACCACGCGTTCGTCCGGCTCGACGCCTTCCAGGAGCCCGTCCACATCCTGCACGTGAAGGGCCTCGCATGAGCTCCATCGACCCCACGGTCCTCGACACCGTCGCGACCGGATCCTTCTACGCTCCGCACGACGTCCTCGGACTCCACGCGGACGGCGCGTCGGATGACCGTTGGATCGTGCGCACCCGGCGCCCGCTCGCCGAGAGCGTCACCGCGGTGTTCGCCGGCGGAGAGCGCATCCCGCTCGCACACGTGCGCGCGGGCATCTGGGAAGGCCGCTACGAGGGTCCGTTCACGGCCTACCAGGTGGTCGCGACCTACGAGGACGGTCCCACGCACGTCGCGGACGACCCCTACCGCTACGCCCCCACCATCGGCGAGCTCGATCTCCACCTGATCCGCGAGGGTCGTCACGAACAGCTGTGGGACGCCCTCGGATCCCATGTCCGCCACCACGGCGGCAGCGAGGGGACGTCGTTCGCGGTCTGGGCCCCGAACGCGCGGGCCGTGCGCCTCATCGGCGATCTGAACGGATGGGACGGGCAGGGCCACGCGCTCCGCTCGCTCGGATCCAGCGGCGTCTGGGAGATCTTCGTTCCGGGGGTCGGCGCCGGGGCCACCTACAAGTACGAGATCCTGACCCAGGACGGGCGGTGGATCGCGAAGGCGGACCCCATGGCCCGGCTCGCCGAGGTGCCGCCGGCGACGGCCTCGGTCGTCACCGCGTCGGCCTACACCTGGCAGGACGACGCCTGGCTCGCCGCGCGCGCCGAGAGCCACCCGGTCGCCGAGCCGATGTCGGTGTACGAGCTGCACCTGGGCTCGTGGCGCCCCGGGCTCAGCTACCGCGAGGCCGCCGACCCGCTCGTGGAGTACGTGAGCGCCCAGGGGTTCACCCACGTCGAGTTCCTCCCCCTCGCCGAGCATCCGTTCGGGGGCTCCTGGGGCTACCAGGTGAGCGGCTACTACGCACCGACGAGCCGGTTCGGCAGCCCCGACGACCTGCGCTATCTCATCGACCGCCTCCACGCCGCAGGCATCGGCGTCATCATGGACTGGGTCCCCGGCCACTTCCCCCGCGACGCCTTCGCGCTGGCGCAGTTCGACGGCCAGGCGCTGTACGAGCACCCCGATCCCCGCCGCGGCGAGCACAAGGACTGGGGAACCCTCATCTTCGACTACGGACGCAACGAGGTGCGCAACTTCCTCGTCGCGAACGCGCTGTACTGGTTCGAGGAGTTCCACGTCGACGGGCTGCGCGTGGATGCCGTGGCGTCCATGCTGTACCTCGACTACTCCCGCGAGGCGGGCGAGTGGGAGCCGAACGTGTTCGGCGGCCGCGAGAACCTCGAGGCGAAGCGTTTCCTGCAGGAGACGAACGCGACGGCGTACAAGCGGTACCCCGGCATCGTCATGATCGCCGAGGAGTCGACGAGCTTCCCCGGCGTCACGCAGCCGACGAGCGCGGGCGGACTCGGGTTCGGGTTCAAGTGGAACATGGGGTGGATGAACGACTCGCTCGTCTACATCTCCCGCGATCCCATGTACCGCGCCCACCACGAGGGCGAGCTCTCGTTCTCGTTCGTCTACGCCTTCAGCGAGAACTTCATCCTGCCCATCAGCCACGACGAGGTCGTCCACGGCAAGGGCAGTCTCTTCACACGGATGCCGGGCGACCACTGGCAGAAGCTCGCGGGGATGCGGCTCTTCCTGTCGTACATGTGGGCGCACCCCGGGAAGCAGCTGCTGTTCATGGGCCAGGAGTTCGGGCAGATGTCCGAATGGTCGGAGTCGCGCGCGCTCGACTGGTGGCTGCTGGACCAGCCGTCCCACCGCGAGCTGCACGACTTCGTCGCCGCCCTCAACGCCGCCTACCGCGCCGAGCCGGCGCTCTGGTCGCGCGATTCCGACGGCGACGCCTTCGCCCGGATCGGCGCGCCGACGTGGGACCCGAACGTGTCGGCCATCATCCGTCGTTCCTCGGACGGCGATGTCGTCGCCGCCGTCAGCAACTTCTCGGGCGTCCCGGTCCACGATCTCGAGCTGGATCTGCCCCACGCCGGGGTGTGGGAGGAGATCCTCAACTCGGATGCCGGAGAGTACGGCGGTTCGGGCGTCGGGAACTTCGGTGCCGTCACCACGGATGCGGCCGGTCGCGCTCGACTGAGCGTCCCGCCGCTCGGAGCGATCTGGCTGCGGCTGCGCCGCTGAGGCGGGTCAGAACAGCAGCGAGGCCAAGCGACCGCGGGCGCGGAGGACCCGCGGATCCGCGTCGCCGATGAGTCCGAAGAGCTCGAGCAGACGCTCCTGCACCACGCCGCGCTGATCGGGCTCGAGCGCCGCGAACAACTCCAGCAGACGCGCGAAGGCGTCGTCGACGTGGCCGCCGGTGAGGTCGAGGTCCGCGACCGCGAACTGCGCGTCGACGTCGAGCGGCGCGGCCGCGGCCGCGGCACGCGCCTCCTGCAGGTCGAGGTCCTGCACACGCTGCAGCAGCGTGACCTGACCCAGGCCCGCCTTCGCGTCCGCATCGCGGGGGTCCTCGACGAGCGCCTGCTCGTAGGCGGCGATGGCGCGCGCGTAGTCGCCCGCCTCGATCGCCGCGAAGGCCTCGGCGTGCAGCGGCGGGAGCTCGGGCTCCTCGGGCGCGGACTCCTCGGTCGGTGCGCCCACCTCGATCGAGCCCGTCACGCCGTTCTGCGCGGCGAGCTGGAGCAGTTGCGCGAAGACCTCGCGGACCTGCTGCTCGGGCACGGCACCGGTGAACAGCGGCACCGGCTGACCGGCGACGAGAGCGACGACCATGGGGATCGACTGCGCGCGGAACCCCTGCGCCAGCTGGGGGTTCGCGTCCACGTCGACCTTGGCCAGGACGACGCGCCCCCCGAGCTCGAGGACGACCTTCTCCAGGATGGGGCTGAGCTGCTTGCACGGCCCGCACCACTCCGCCCAGAGGTCGACGACGACGGGAACCGTGCGCGAGAGCTCCAGCACCTGCGGGAAGCTCGCATCGGTGACGTCCATCACGAGGGACGGCCCGTCGCCGGTCGGCGCGGACGCCGGTGCGTCGCCGGTGGGCGCGGCCGGGCGGTTGCGCAACGAGGAGAGGTCGACGGCGCCGCGCATGACGGCACCCAGGGCCTGATCGGACATCAGAGAACCTTCGCTTCGAGGATGTTGGAGGAGAACCCGAGCAGCCGCACCTTCTCGGTGGAGCCCTGCGCGGGGACGTAGAAGAAGAGCTGGTCGGCGAACGTCGAGCTCACGCCCGTGGCCGACTCGCTGACCCCGGTGAGCGCCTGCACCGTGGGGTTGCCGTCGAGCTTGATGACGACGTCCTCGTTGGCGGGCTTCACGGTGTCGACCTCGTTGACGGTGACCGCCACGATCGCGCCGCTCTCGAGCGTCGCGAGTGCCAGCGGTGTCTGCGAGCCCGGCTGCGCCGCGAACTCCAGGGTGCCGGTCGAGGCCGCCGTCTGGTTGAAGGCGTCGAGCCGCTTCTGCCGGTCGGCGGCGACGCCCTGGCTGAACAGGTCGGACTGCTCGTCGAACAGCCCCGCGTAGGTGCTGTTCGCACCGTTGTTGAGCACATCGGCGTAGGCCGCCGACAGATCATCGGGTGCGATCGCGAGGAAGGAGGTGTCGGGCGGCACCTGAGAGGCGCCGATGTAGGCGGGCGCGAGGTCGGGCATCTCGACCGAGCCCCCCAGCGCGGCGCTGTACGACAGCGTGTACGGCGCCCACGGGTCGTTCTGGGTCATCAGCATGATCGTCGACTCGCTCCCGGCGTCGCCCTGCGTCTGCACGACCGTGAGGACGGTCCGGGGCCACTCGTCGACCGCCTGCGGGAGGATGATCTGCGTCGGCTCCGCCGGGATGGCGGGAAGGGCGGGCACGTCGGCGACCGCTGCCCGCAGCGCGTAGTTCGTGGTGCGCTCGGCGAGGGCAGCGCCGCTCAGGCGCGTGGCGGCGAGCGTGATGTCGCTCGCGCTGTCCGCCTGGGCGACGGTCTCCGAGATCCGCGCGAGGATCGTGCGTGCCTGCGCCTCCGTGACGGCGGGCGCCTGCTGGTCGTCCGAGTCGACGACGGCGGCCGAGCCGGTCGGGGTGGGTGTCGGCCCGAGATCGGGCCATGCGTCGGCCGAGCACCCGGCGAACAGCAGCGAGCCGATCACGAGGGCGGGAAGGGCGACGAACGCCTTGCGCGACGACCGGCGGGACGACGGTCCTGCGGTGATCACGCCTTTGTCGCCCTGTTCGACGGCCAGATCGATGGGCTGGGTGACCGGCAGGGGCGGCGGCGCCTTCCGGCGCGGGCCGCGCGATCGGCGTGCGTGCCGGATGGCGAGCAGGTACAGGACGATGCCGCCCACGAGCACCAGCCCGCCGAGGAGCATGAGGGGCCCGGCCCACGGCGTCGTCTGCGAGATGTCCCAGGTCACGCTGACCTCCGCCGGCGCGGGCGCCGTGCCGTCGGCCGCGATGAGGACGCTCATGGTGTCGGGCAGCTGCAGCGGTACGCTCACCGCGCCGTCGTCCTGATACTGCGCGAGCCACAGGTCCGACCCGGCCGGGTTGCGCCCGGCGGCGGCATCCGCGGCCGTCTCGTCGGCCACCGCGGTCGCCGTCGGCTCGACGAGAGAGGAATCCAGGGTGCCCTCGTCTCCCGCGGTCACCGCGGTGTAGCTCTGGTCGGACAGCCATGCCGAGACGTCGGCGGTGCGGCCGTACGCGACGAACACACCGTCGTCACCGGCGACGCGCAGCGTCTGCGTGCCCGGCAGCTCGGTCAGCACCGATCCGTCGACGAGCGTGTAGCGGGTGTCGTCGGTGAGGGCGATCTCCGCCGTCTGCGTCGACGGCCCGTGGAACACGGTGCGCTGGGCGATGCCTGCTCCGATGAGCACGGCTGCGAGCACGAAGGCCGCCACGGCCCACACAAAACGCACGACATATCCTCCCGATGCCTCGGTGGCACGATCCGACGTTCCAGCCTAGCGGACGGGGCTGTGTGTTGTTCGAGAGGGGGCGCCTGCCACGTCCCGCGCCGATCTGGCCGTAGTCTGACCAGCAACGTGCCGGCGAGCAGGAGGACCCATCGTGAAGCTGCACAACCCGTTCCGGATCGCCTTCGTGGGCACGCTGGGCGTGGGCCTCGGCCTGCTGCTCATCGGCAGCGTCCAGACGCTGTCGACGATCCTGCTCTACATCGGCACGGCGCTGTTCCTCTCGCTCGGCCTCGAACCGGTCGTCGCGTGGCTCACCCGCCGCAAGCTCCCCCGCTGGTCCGCCGTGCTGATCACGGTGCTCGCCGTCCTCGCGATCTTCGCCGGGATCGTCTGGATGGTCGTCCCGATCATCGTCAGCCAGGTGAGCCAGCTGGTCGAGGAGATCACCCGTTTCCTGCAGAGCACGTCGCTCGACGACGTCAAGGAATGGATCCACTCGGTCTTCCCGGGCATCCAGGTCAGCACGATCGACGACACGATCTCCAACGCCCAGCAGTGGCTGCTCCAGAACTGGGGCGACATCACCGGCGGCGTGATCAACGCCGGCATCGCGTTCTTCGGCGGGCTGACGGGCGCGTTCATCGTGCTCATCCTCACGATCTACTTCACGGCGTCCACCCCGCACCTCAAGGCGGCGGTCTACAGTCTCGTTCCCGCCTCCAAGCGCCCGCGGTTCGTCGACCTGTCCGAGCAGATCACCGACTCGGTCGGCTACTACGTCATGGGCCAGGTCTCGCTCGGTGTCATCAACGGCGTGCTGAGCGCGATCCTGCTGACGATCATCCAGGCGCCGTTCCCCGCGGTGCTGGCCGTCGTGGCGTTCTTCTTCTCGCTCATCCCGCTCGTGGGTACGCTCACCGGCTCGGTCATCATCGTGCTGACCTGCCTGATCCCCGGACTCGGCTCCCCCACGACGGCGCTCATCGCCGGCATCTACTACGTGATCTACATGCAGCTCGAGGCCTACCTCGTGTCGCCGCGCATCATGAGCCGCGCGGTCGCCGTGCCGGGCGCCGTCGTCGTCATCGCGGCCCTCGCCGGCGGCTCGCTGCTGGGCCTGCTGGGTGCGCTGGTCGCCATCCCGGTGGCGGCGAGCATCCTGATCATCTACCGCCAGGTGGTCGTGCCCCGGATGAACGCGCGCTGATCAGGCGGTCGCGCCCGGCCATTCGGTCGGCAGGGGCGCGGCCGACGGGTTCACGACGCGCACGACCTCGTCGAGCACCCGACGGGTCTGCGTCTCGCCGACCCAGAGGTGCTTGCCGTCCTCGACAGGGATGAGATCGATCTCGGGCACCGATGCGAAGCGCTCGCGCGCCTCATCCGGACGCAGATAGTCGTCGTGCTCCGGGATGAGTGCCACCAACCGGCGCGGGTCGCCCCGCCAGGCCGCGACCTCGTCGGCCGTCGCGCGATGCAGCGGCGGGGACAGCAGGATCGCCCCGTCGATCGCATGCTCGCGTCCGTACTTGAGGGCGAGCTCGGTGCCGAACGACCAGCCGAGGAGCCAGGGATGGGGCAGCTCCCGCTCCGCGACTAATGCCATCGCCGCCGCGACATCGGCACGTTCGCCCACGCCGCCGTCGAAGGCGCCGTCGCTCTGTCCGCGCGGCGACGACGTGCCTCGGGTGTTGAAGCGCAGGACGGCGAGATCGGCCAAGGCCGGCAGCCGCGCGGCGGCCTTCCGCAGGATGTGGGAGTCCATGAAGCCGCCGTGCGTCGGCAGCGGATGGAGCGTCACCAACGTCGCCACAGGAGCGGCGGTCTCGGGCAGCGCGAGCTCCCCCACGAGCGTCAGGCCGTCCTCCGTCTGGAGGACGATGTCCTCCCGTCGGGCGGGCAACGCCACAGCGCCTCGGATCTCCATGTCAGTACACCTTCCAGCAGTGCGTGTGCCAGTGCCGTCGCGCAGCGAGGTCCGCCGCGTCGCCGAGAACGCCGTCCGAGCGCCAGATCACCAGATGCGCGGTGCCTTCCGCGATGGTCTGGTGGCAGCCGGGACAGGTGTAGGGCTTGACCGCGCGAGCGCCCGACACGGGTTGCACGGTCCACTCGCCGCCGCGCTTGGTCTCACTGCGCTTCCAGCCGGCGAGGAACCTGTCGAAGGAGTCGTCGCCCCCCGTACTCGCGGGACCCCGACGACGCGAACGCGCCACACTCACCACCAGTGGTTGCGCGACCAGAAGTCGAACGCCGCCGCCCAGCTGCCGTAACGCCCGATGGCGTACCCGTTGCCCCACCGCAGGTTGTCGACGGGGTCGTAGCCGTTGCCCGGGACCTTGCTGCAGGGATAGGCCTGCACGAGCCCGCAGGCACCCGACGACTTGTTCGTCGCGTTCGGGTTCCAGCCGCTCTCACGGCCGACGATGTAGTCGACGTACGCCATGTCGGCCTCGGCGATGCCCGCTGCCGCCATCCACTCGGCCGGCGCACCGCCGCCGGTGTAGTACGGCAGCGACGCCGCCGGGGAACCGGAGCTCTCGGACTGGGAGGCGGTGGGGGTGGGCGTCGGCTTCGGCGTCTCGTAGGCGGTGTAGCCGCCGCGGTTCAACTCGGCGGCGACGACCGATGATTCGGCCGTCAGCAGCGTCTGCGCGTCGTCCATCGTGCTCGCGTAGACCGTGGTGGTCTCGTCGGAGGCGGACGGCGTCTCGCTGAGGGCGAAGGCCGCGGGTCCGACGTACGCTCCCGCGAAGGCGAGGGCCGCCGCGCCCGCGAAGACGCCCAGCACGCCACGGCGACGCGACCAGCGCGTCGCTGCGGCCGGGGGCGTCCGCCGGGCCGGCGAAACCGCCGTCGTCCGCGTCGACCGTCGGGTCAACGCGGAGCGGTCAGAGGAGTGGTCGCCAGAAGTCACAATGACCCGAGTGTAACGATCCGGTCCTGGGTGTGCCATCCGAGGATGTCAATTCACCGCCAGCATGATCTCGATCACCGCGTCGAGCAGCGCATCCACCTGCGCCTCGCGGTACCCGCCGCGCTGCATCCGGAACGCCACCGACCGGACCTGCTCGACGGTCACGCCGGTGCCGTCGGCGAGGTACCCGGCGATCTTGTCCGCGACGAGGTCGACCTCCTCCAGGCGGTAGCCGTACCGCACGACCGACACGCGGTCGAAGCGCCGGCGTCGCGGGCGGGCCAGGCGGTCGAGGACCACCTGCGCGTCCGCACGCTTCTGCTCCACCCAGGCGCGGGCGCCGAGGCGCGCGATCGCCGCCTGACGCTCCTGCACCGCGAACGCATCCTCGACGCGACCGAGAGCCGCATCCACCGGATCGATGGCGTAGCCGCCGCGCACCAGGGGGAACGAGACGTCGCGCACATCGGCGGCGCTCACCGTCTCGTCGTCGGTCTGCGCGTTCTCGAACGACGCACGGGCCCGCGCGAGGAACGCGTCGACGGCTGCCGGCTCGTACCCCTTCTCGCGACCCTGCGTGCGCGGGAACGCGTCGTGGCTGCGTTCGACGTCCGTCGCGGCGCCGGACAGCTGCTCGAGCGTGGTGTCGTCGGAGAGCGTCATGAGACCGCCAGGGGTGTGAGCAGGTAGAAGAGGGCGAGCGCGGCCACCGCCGACGGCAGGATCGAGTCGAGCCGGTCGAGGACGCCGCCGTGGCCGGGCAGCCACGAACTCATGTCCTTGATGCCGAGGTCGCGCTTGAGCATGGACTCGCCGAGGTCGCCCGCGGTCGCGGTGGCCAGCACCACGAGTCCGAAGATGATGCCCGTCCACCACGGCAGACCGAGCATGAGCCAGGCGAGGAGGACGCCGGCGACGACGGAGGCCAACGCGGCACCCGCGAAGCCCTCCCACGTCTTCTTGGGGCTGATGCGCGGAGCCATCGGATGACGGCCGAACGTCAGACCCGTCGCGTAGGCGCCGGTGTCCGACGCGATCGCGACGATCAAGAAGGACAGCACCCACCACTCCCCGCCCTCCTGGCGCAGGAGCACGAGAGCGAGGCTCGCGAGGAAGGGTACGTAGATCGGCAGGAATCCGGCGATCAGCACGTCTTCGACGACAGCGGCGTACACGCGACCGTCCCGCACCACCATCTGCGCGATGAGACGCCAGACGATCGCGACCACGACCGTGACGATCAGCGCGACCCAGTGCAGCCACAGGTCCAGGTAGTACGCGGAGAGCAGGATGAAGACGGCACCCAGCAGCTGCGGGATGACGTCGACCCGGCGTCCGGCCGACTGCAGCGCGCGCGAGAACTCGAAGACCCCGAGAAGGGCGACTCCCCCGCCGACGATGACGAAGGGCCACTTCACGAACAGCAGCGAGGCGAGCACGACCGCCCCGATCGCGAGGCCGATGACCGTCGCGAGGATCAGGTCGCGACCGGTGCGCTGCTTGATCCGCGCGTTCGCCTCTTCGAACTCGGCGCGCGCGTGCGCGACCTGCAGTTCGAACTCGCTGCGCGCGGCGCGGATCTGCGTCTGCAGCCCCGGGTCGGCCGCATCCGGGGTCGACGGAACCGCCGAGCCGCGAGCGGGCACCGGCGGGATCACTCCGTCATCGGATGCGTCGGTCATGACGAGTCAGACCTCGAGGAGCTCTGCCTCTTTGCGCTTCAACGCGTCATCGATCGCGTCGACGTGCGCCCGGGTGACCGCGTCGAGTTCCTTCTCGGCGCGGACCAGTTCGTCCTCGCCGACCTCGGACTTCAACGCGTCCAGGTCGTCCTTGGCCTTGCGGCGGATCCCGCGCACGTGGACCTTGGCATCCTCGCCCTTGCCGCGGACGAGCTTGACGTACTCCTTGCGGCGTTCCTCGGTGAGCTCCGGCATCGTGATGCGCACGATGTTGCCGTCGTTCGTCGGGTTCACACCCAGGTTGGGCATGTCGCGGATGGCCTGCTCGATGGCCTTGAGCGCCGACTTGTCGTACGGCGTGACGATGATCGTGCGCGCCTCGGGGTTGTTGAGCGAGGCGAGCTGCGCGAGCGGCGTGGGCGTGCCGTAGTACTCCACGTTCAGCTTCTGGAAGAGCTGGGGGTTGGCGCGCCCCGTGCGCACGGTCGCGAAGTCGTCCTTCGCGGCCTCCACGGCCCGATCCATCCGGTCAGCGGTCTCGGCCATTACTTCGGCGATCACGGTTTCTCCCTCGTGTACAGCGGTATTCCAGTCTAGAGGGGCGACGGCCCCGAACAGCGGAGGTCAGGCCGTGACGAGCGTGCCGATCTCGTCACCGCGGAGCGCGCGCGTGACGTTGCCGGCGGGCTCCATCCCGAACACGCGCATGTCGATGCGGTTGTCCATGCAGAGGCTGAAGGCGGTCGAATCCACGACCTTGAGCCCCTTCACCAGGGCGTCGCTGTAGGTGACGCGGTCGAGCTTGACGGCGGAGGCGTCCTTGTTGGGGTCCGCGGTGTAGACGCCGTCCACGCCGTTCTTGGCCACGAGCACCTCGTCGGCGCCGATCTCGAGCGCGCGCTGCGCGGCGACGGTGTCGGTCGAGAAGTAGGGAAGCCCGGCCCCGGCGCCGAAGATGACGACGCGACCCTTCTCCATGTGGCGCTGCGCGCGGCGCGGGATGTACGGCTCCGCGACCTGCGTCATCGAGATCGCCGACTGGACGCGGGTGGCGGCGCCGGCCTGCTCGAGGAAGTCCTGCAGCGCGAGGGCGTTCATCACGGTGCCGAGCATGCCCATGTAGTCGGCGCGCCCGCGGTCCATGCCGCGCTGGCTGAGCTCGGCGCCGCGGAAGAAGTTGCCGCCGCCGACGACGATCGCGATCTCGACCTCATCGACCGCGGCGGCGATGTCCCGCGCGATCTGGCCGACCACATCCGGATTCACGCCGAGGGATCCGCCCCCGAAGGCCTCGCCCGAGAGCTTCAGGAGGACGCGACGGCGTCCGGTGGTTTCGTCCATGGGGAGGGGTCCTCTCGTCGGGGTCAAAGCTACGGCATGCGAAAGGCCCGCACCGGCGACGATGCGGGCCTTCCGAGCGACTTACGCGCCGACCTTGAAGCGGGCGAAGTCGGTGATGGTGATGCCGGCGTCCTGTGCGACCTTGGCGACGGACTGCTTGTTGTCCTTCGCGTAGTCCTGGTCGAGCAGGGCGACCTGCTTGAAGAACGCGTTGACGCGACCCTCGACGATCTTCGGCAGGGCGGCCTCGGGCTTGCCCTCGTTGCGCGAGATCTCGGTGACGATCTCGCGCTCCTTGTCGACGTCGGACTCGGGCACATCGGCACGCGACAGGTAGGACGGGTTCGCGAACGAGACGTGCTGCGCGAGGCTGCGCGCGGTCTCCGCATCATCGCCCGAGTACGCCAGGACGACGCCGATCTGGGGCGGGAGGTCCTTGCTCGTCTTGTGCAGGTAGACCTCGAAGTTGTCACCCGAGAGGGTGCGCACGCGACGCAGTTCGACCTTCTCGCCGATGATGGCGGCCTCGTCGTTGATGAGGTCGGCGACCGTCTTGCCACCGGCGTCGGCGGCGAGGGCGGCCTCGACGGACTCCGCGGCCACGGCGGCAGCGGCGTCGGCGACCTTGTCGGCCAGAGCGATGAAGCGCTCGTTCTTGGCGACGAAGTCGGTCTCGGTGTTGAGCTCGATCAGCGTGACCTTCCCGTCGACCTCACGAGCGGCGACGAGGCCCTCGCTGGTGGAACGGTCGGCGCGCTTCGCGTTGCCCTTCGCGCCCTTGAGGCGCAGGATCTCGACGGCCTTCTCGAGGTCGCCGTCGGCTTCCTCGAGCGCCTTCTTGGTGTCGACCATGCCCGTGCCGAGCTGTTCGCGCAGCGCCTTGATGTCGGCGATGGTGAAGTTTGCCATGAGTGGCGGCTCCTTCTGTCTGGGAGTTCTCGTGGATGCCGATCGGCGCGGCCGGGGGCCGGCCGCGCCGATCGTAGCGGGTCCTGGGGACGCGCTGATTACTTGTCGGTGGCCTCGGCGGCGACGACCTCTTCGACGGCCTCGCCCGACTCGGCGGCGACGGCCTCGACGGCGGCTTCCGCACCGGCTTCGTCCGCGGCGGACTCGGTCGCGACGACCTCGGCCTCTGCACCTTCGACGACGGTCTCGTCGGCGGCGTCAGCGGCGGGAGCCTCGTCGGCGGGCTTGCCCTGCTCGAGCAGGTCGCGCTCCCACTCGGCCAGGGGCTCGGCGGGCTCGGCCTCGCCGGCGGGCTGGTGGCGCTGGATGAGGCCCTCGGCGGCGGCGTCGGCGACGATGCGCGTGAGCAGCGAGACCGAGCGGATCGCGTCGTCGTTACCCGGGATGGGGAACTGGAACTCGTCGGGGTCGGCGTTCGTGTCGAGGATGCCGATCACGGGGATGCCGAGCTTCTTGGCCTCGTTGACCGCGAGGTGCTCGCGCTTGGCGTCGACGATCCAGATCGCGGACGGCGTCTTGGTGAGGTTGCGGATACCGCCGAGCGACTTGTGCAGCTTGTCGAGCTCGCGCTTCTTGAGCAGCAGCTCCTTCTTGGTGAAGCCGCTCGCGGCCGGGTCCTCGAAGTTGAGCTCCTCGAGCTCCTTCATCCGGGCGAGGCGCTTGCTCACGGTCGAGAAGTTGGTGAGCAGACCGCCGAGCCAGCGCTGGTTCACGTAGGGCTGGCCCACGCGCGTCGCCTGCTCGGCGATGACTTCCTGCGCCTGCTTCTTGGTGCCGACGAAGAGGACGGTGCCGCCGTGGGCGACCGTCTCCTTGACGAACTCGTACGCCTTGTCGATGTACGACAGCGACTGCTGGAGGTCGATGATGTGGATGCCGCTGCGCTCCGTAAGGATGAAGCGCTTGACCTTCGGGTTCCACCGGCGGGTCTGGTGTCCGAAGTGGACGCCGCTGTCGAGCAGCTGGCGAATGGTGACGACGGCCATGGCCGTTCTCCTATCGTTACGGTTGTTTCGCGTCGGACCGAAGGGCCGACGAGCCTGGTGCCCGGCGCACACCCGCCCGTCGTGAGACGGGACCGGAGGGTGTTCGCGCCGCGAGGGATACTCGCTCTGGGCACGCGGAGTCACCTCGACATGCGAGGCGCTCCACAAGTGTATCAGTCAGCCGCCGCGGCGACGGCGACTCCTCCCCCGCCGTGCGCACCCGGCGTGTCCGCCACTGATCGCCCTGCGTTCCGCCGGTCCTCGCGCTCTGCGGTCAGCATCGGAGGATGCCGTCGCGCCCTCGTTCTCCGCTCCGCCTGCCGGCCGTCGCCGTCATGCTCGCGGCCACCGTTCTGGCACCTCCCATGGGTGCGGAGCGATCCGGGCTGCCGCACGACGCCCCCTGGGCGTGGCCCGTGATCGGTCCGGTCGTGCGCCCGTTCGTGCAGCCCGCCACCCCGTACGGACCCGGACACCGCGGCATCGACATCCGGAGCGCGGACGGGACGGTGCGCGCTCCCGCCGCGGGCGAGGTGCGCTTCGTGGGCACGGTGGTCGACCGTCCGTTGATCTCGCTCGACCACGGAGACGGATACGTCAGCTCCCTGGAGCCCGTGCGCGCGAACGTCACCGCGGGGAGCGCCGTCGAGCGGGGACAGGTCATCGGCGTGGTCGATCGCGGCGGTCACGTGCGCGACGGCGAGGTGCATTTCGGGGTGCGGCGGGACGGCGAGTACATCAACCCGCTGCTGCTGCTCGGCGGCGTCCCGCGCGCGGTCCTGCTGCCCTGCTGCGACGACTAGCGCGCGGCCAGGGTGTTGCGCTGGCCCTGGTCGGCTACGGTCCCCAGGGAGCCGGCCGTGACACGGTTGTCGTTGCCCGAGACGGTGACCGCGTCGATGCGCCCGTCGGCCTCGACCTCGTTGCGTTCCCCATTGAGCGTCAGCTGCGTCACCGCCGACGCATCGATCTCGTTGTCCTGCCCGCCGACGACGATCGCACCGACGGAGGCCACGTCCACATCGTTGCGATCCCCGTTGAGGAGGAAGGTGCCGACGGTGGCCCGCGTCATGTCGATGTCGAGCTCGGTGCCCCCGGCCGTCACCTCGGGGCACTCGCCCACCAGGGTGAAGTCCTGATCGGCGCCGCTCAGCTGGACGGCAGCCCCGCCGCAGTCCATCTCGTCGCCGACGACCGCAGGGGGCGCCGGGACGGGAGCCGCCGTGCTCGGGGCGACCGTCGGCACGGATGTGGAGGCCACCGGCGCCGGGGCGGGCGGCAGGACCGTCTCGCGGGCCGACGGAACCAGCGCGCAGCCGGCCAGGGCAACGCCGACCAGCGCTGAGACGGCGGCGAGGGCGGCGGGACGACGGAGCGCACGGAAGGACATGCCCCCTACGCTAACCCCGCCGCATCCCGTGGCGCACTCATGCGCGCGGGTGCGCCTGACGATAGGTCGCGGTGAGCCGCTCGGTCGACACGTGCGTGTAGATCTGTGTGGTGCCGAGGCTCGCGTGTCCGAGCATCTCCTGGACGGCCCGGAGGTCGGCGCCGCCGTCCAGCAGATGGGTGGCCGCGGAGTGGCGCAGGGCGTGCGGACCGACGCCCGCGGTGCCGACGAGCGGTCCGAGCGTGCGCGCGACGAGGTCGTACACACTGCGCACGCCGAGATCGCCCCCGCGCGCGCCGAGGAAGAGGGTGGTGCGCGGTCGGGGGCTCCGTGCGAGGAGCACGGGGCGGGCGCGGACCAGATAGGCCTGGACCGCCGCATCCGCGGGGGCTCCGAAGGGGACCACCCGCTGCTTGTCTCCCTTGCCCGTCACGCGGACGGTGCGGCGCGCCCTGTCGATGTCGTCGACGGCGATGCTGCACAGCTCGGACACCCGCAGCGCCGAGCCGTACAGCATCTCGAGCACCGCGTGATCGCGGAGGGCGAGGGGGTCGCCGTCGGCGGCCTCAGCCGCCATCCGGGCGAGGAGGTCCGAGAGGGCCGACGCGGAGGCGATGGTGGGAAGCGTGCGTGCCCGTTTGGGGGCGATCAGGCGCAGGCTCGGGTCGACAGCGAGCTCCCCCGCCTCGACCGCCCAGCCGAAGAAGGCCCGGGCAGATGCCGTGCGACGAGCCAGCGTCGCCCGCGCGTCGCCGCGCGACGTCGCCGCCCACAGCCATTCGCGGAGCTCCTCCAGATCCACGCGGTCCAGCGGCACGTCCTCGCCGACGGTGCGCGCGAGGTCGGCGAGGTCGGAACGGTAGGCGCGCACGGTCGCCGGCGACAGGCGGCGGACGTCCGCGAGGTGCGACACCCACCGCTCGATCGCGTCGGTGAGCAGCATGCCGCCAGCATGCCACCTCAGCGGCTGCCGGCCAGTCGCCACCCGCCGTCATCGCGGAGGACGCTCGCATCGAGGAGCAGGATGCCGAGCACCGCCTCGACGTCGCGTTCACTCATTCCGCTCTGCACCGCGACCTCCGTGACGGTGCGCGATCGCCGCACGCTCAACGCATCCCGCACCCGCGTAACGTTGTCCGTGCGCGGACCCGCACTCCGGGGCACGAGGGCGCCCGGCCCCATCCCCGCCAGCTCGAGCGCCTCCGCCGCGTCGGTGATGCAGACCGCGTCGTACTCGCGCAGCAGCCGGTGCGTGCCGGCGGACGAACTACTCGTCACCGGCCCGGGAACCGCGCCCAGCGGGCGGCCGAGCGAGACCGCGTGCCCCGCCGTGTTGAGCGACCCGCTCCGCGATCCCGCTTCGACCACGACGGTCGCGGCGGATGCGGCCGCGATGAGGCGATTGCGCGCGAGGAAGCGCCACTTGGTGGGGGCGGAGCCGCACGGGACCTCCGACGCCACCGCGCCACGGTGCAGGATGCGCTCCAGCAGATCCTGGTGCCCGGCGGGATAGGCGCGGTCGCATCCTCCGGCGAGGAAGGCGATCGTCGTACCGTCCTCGGCGAGGGACGCGCGATGCGCGGCACCGTCGATGCCGTACGCCGCCCCGGAGACGACGTTGACCTCGGCGCGCGCCACGCCCGCGGCGATCTCGCCGGCGACGTGCTCGCCGTAGGGGCTCGCGGCGCGTGCGCCCACCAGCGCGATGCCCGGGTTCCCCAGCTCCTCGGGGTGTCCGCGCACCCAGAGGCAGACCGGGGCGTGGTCGCCCAGATCGTCGAACGCCGTCGGCCAGACCGCGTCACCGGGGATCACGATCTGCGCACCGATCGCCTGCGCAGCGCCGACGGCGTCGAGCGTCGTCGGCGCGGAGGCACGCGGCCGCCAGCGTTCCCGCGCCTCGGCCACCGTCCGTGGCGCGGTCTCGATCCGCCGGGCGATGCCGGCCGCATCCGTGTCGAGGAAGGCGAGGCGATAGGCCTCGACGGGCCCGTAGGCACGGATCAGCGCGCCGGCCACGCGATCGCCCGGCTCGCTCACCCCGCTCCACGCGATCCGCGCGGCGCGCTCCCCGTCGGCCGGGCTCCCCAGGCGCTGGGCGATCGCGCGGAGGGTTCCCTCGCTCATGTCGCGATCCCCTTCTTCATGAACAGCGCACGGCCGACGTCGGCGGCGGTGAGCCGCGGTCGCTCCTCGAGATCGGCGAGCGTCCAGGCGACGCGGAGCACTCGGTCGTATCCGCGGAGCGTCAGCATCCCGCGCTCGAGCGCCGCATCGAGCGGTGCGCGCACCGCGGGCTCGGGCGCCGCCGGACCCTCGCGGAGCCACCGTCCCGGCACATCCACGTTGCGACGCCACGGCGTGCGGGCGAGCCGAGCTGCGGCGCACGCGCGGGCGGAGGCCACCCGGCGGGCCGCTCCCGCGCTCGTGATGCGTCCCTCGGCGGGGTCCCGCGTGGTGGCCGACACCCGACGCAGCGGCAACTCGATGTCGATGCGGTCCAGTAGCGGGCCCGACAGGCGTCCGAGGTAGCGGCGCACCGCCGCCGGAGGGCACTCGCACGAGGCGCCGCGGACGCCGTGGTTGCCGCACGGGCAGGGGTTGGTCGCCAGGACGAGCTGGAACCGCGCCGGATAGCGCACGCTCGTCCCGGAGCGGTGGATCTCGATGTCGCCGCGTTCCAGCGGCTGGCGGAGCGCATCCAGCACCGACGCGGGGAACTCCCCCGCCTCGTCGAGGAGGAGGACGCCCTCGCTCGCACGCGCGATCGCACCCGGACGGATGACGCCCGACCCGCCGCCGACCAGCGCCGCGACGCTCGCGGTGTGGTGCGGGGCCTCCAGCGGCGGGAGGCGCGTGAGGTGGGTGACCCGCTGCCCCGAGAGCGAGCGCACCGCGGCGACCGCCAGCGCCGCCGACTCGTCCAGCGGCGGGAGGATGCCCGGCAGCCGCCGGGCCAGCATCGTCTTGCCGGCACCCGGCGGGCCGCTGAGCAGCAGATGATGGCCGCCCGCAGCCGCCACCACGAGCGCCTCGACGGCATCGCGCTGGCCCACGACGTCCGAGAGATCGAGCAGCTCGGATGACGCCGCGTCGCCCGGTGCGGCCTCGGGGCCCGGCGGGATGTCCGGGACGACGACGTCGGCGCCGTGTCGCGACGCGACCTGCGCGAGGCAGGTCGCCGCGACGACCTCGATGCCCGTGACGAGCTCCGCCTCGCGGCGGTTCGCCTCGGGAACGACGATGCACCGGTGGCCCGCCTTGGCGGCGGCGAGGACGGCGGGGAGGACGCCCGCGACGGGGCGGAGCCGGCCGTCCAGGCCGAGTTCGCCCAGGTGCACCGTGCGCGCCACCGACTCGCCGTCCATGACCCCGTCCGCCGCCAGCGCCGCGATGGCGATCGCCAGGTCGAACCCGGAGCCGTGCTTGGGCAGGCTCGCGGGCGACAGATTGACCGTGAGGCGTCGGCGCGGAAGCCGGAGGTCGGAGTTCGCGCAGGCGTTGTGGACGCGCTGGACCGCCTCTCCGAGCGCTCTATCGCCCAGACCGATGATGCGGAACTCCGGCGTCTGCTGGCTGAGATCCGCTTCGACCTCCACGAGGGCTCCCTCGAGCCCCTGCAGCGCGACCGCCCACGTGCGCGCGACGCTCATCGGAGGTCCCGCAGGTGTTCGACGCCGCGCTCGTCGTCGCCCGTCCCGATGATCGCCACGGCGTCCAGACGCACGCCTCGTCCGCGGGCGAGGTCGGGATGCTGCCGGCACCACACGCCGGCGAGCCGCCAGAGCCGCGCCCTCTTGCGTGCGTCGACGGCTTCGAACGGGTGGCCGAATCGTTCGGAGCTCCGCGTCTTCACCTCGACGACGACGACCTCGTCGCCGTCGAGGGCGACGATGTCGATCTCACCGTCGGCGCACCGCCAGTTGCGCTCGAGGACGACGAATCCCGCGTCGTCGAGGTAGGTCGCGGCTCGCTGCTCGCCGTCGCGTCCGAGGTCGTCTTTTGCTGCCATGACGACAGCGTGCCGATGCGGCATCACCGGGGGTCGTCATCGGCGCCCGTCCGTGGACGGCGCGCCCCGCGAACCCGCCTGGGGAGAGCGGACGCTCAGTTGTCGAGCGAGAGCTCTTCGGGAAGCTGGAAGTCCCGACGGGAGAGCTCTTCGACGTTGACGTCCTTGAACGTCAGCACGCGCACGCCCTTGACGAACCGATCGGCACGGTAGATGTCCCACACCCACACATCGGTCATCGAGATCTCGAAGTAGAAGTCGTGCTCGGTGTCACGGCGCACGACGTTGACGTCGTTGGCGAGGTAGAACCGTCGTTCGGTCTCGATCACGTACTGGAACTGCGAGACGACGTCGCGGTACTCGCGGTACAGGGCGAGTTCGAGTTCGCGGTCGTAGTCTTCGAAGACATCGTCATCCATGGTGCCTCCAGTCTACGGCGCGACGCCCGCACCCGGAGTTCAGAACAGCGTCGGTGCGGGGGCGATCGCCCACGACGCGCGGTGGTGGGCGCTCATGCCGTGGATGTCGATGGCCGAGCGGTGTTCGAGGCTCGCGTAGCCCTTGTTGCGCTCCCACCGGTAGACCGGCTCGTGCTGGTGCAGATCGACCATGAGCGCGTCGCGGGCCACCTTCGCGACGACGGATGCCGCGGACGCGCTGGCGCAGTCCCGGTCCCCCTTGATGATCGGACGGACGGCGCATGCGAGGGGCGCGACGGGCGAGATGTAATCGTGGTTTCCGTCGAGCAGCACGACCGCGTCCGCGAAGCCCACGCCCTGTCCGCGCAGGGCGTCCAACGCCCGGTGGGCGGCGAGCCCGAGCGCCCGGGTGATGCCCACGGCGTCGATCTCCGCCGCCGTCGCCCAGCCCAGCGATGTCGCATCCACCCAGGCGCGTGCGGTGTCGGCCATCGCGGCGCGCCGCGCCTCCGGGATGAGCTTCGAGTCGCGGAGGCCCTCGGGCACGCGGACGCGGCGGGTGCGCGGTGCCATGACGGCCGCGCCGACCGCGACGGGCCCGGCCAGCGCGCCGCGACCGACCTCGTCGCAGGCGATGACGGTCCGGCCTTCGGCCCACAGCGCCTTCTCGACGCGGAGGGAGGGGCGCACGGGTGTCACGGCGTAGCGGCGGCCGGCACGCCGGAGAAGACGTCGTGGTGGAAGTCGATGCCGCCGAACCGGTCGAGCGGCCACGTGATCAGGAAGGCACGGCCCACCACGTTGTCGAGGGGCACGAAGCCGCGGCCGGGCTGGTCCTGGTTGTACCGGGAGTCCTTGGAGCGGTACCGGTTGTCCCCCAGCACCCAGAGCGACCCGTCGGGCACGGTGACGTCGAACTCGAGCGACGACGCGGGCGCCCCGGGTTCGGGCAGCAGCAGGTACGACGTCTCGTCGATCGGGGCGCCGTTGACCGTGATCTGACCGAGCTCGTTGCAGCAGACCACATGGTCGCCCGGAAGCCCGATGATGCGTTTGATCAGGTGGTCGTCGCTGTCGGGAGCGGCGAGACCGACGAGCGAGAGCACCCACTCGATGCCGTCCACGAGCGGGCCCTGCGACGGCGCTGCCATCTCGGGCCCGAGCCATCCGCCCGGGTCGCGGAAGACCACGACATCACCGCGCTCGTAGGCGCCGAAGCGAGGGGTCAGCTGGTCGACGAGGATCCGGTCCTGCTCGATCAGCGTGTTCTCCATCGATGCGGAGGGGATGTAGAACGAGCGCACCAGGAACGTCTTGACCAGGAACGACACCAGCAACGCGATCACCAGGATGATGACCACGTCGCGCAGGAACATGACGAGTCCCCGTCGGCGGCGCGGACGCTGATCCCCCGAGGAAGCGGCCTCGGGGTGGGTGTTCTCGATGGTCATGCACGTCCTCGCGTCTCGGGTGGCTCACGCCATCGTCTAGCGTCGCACACCCGCACCTGCCGACGTGCCGTGAACACGACGAAGCCCCGGCGTCGAGACGCCGGGGCTTCGTGTGACACGAGTCAGTGCTCGCGCTTCTCCTTGATCTTGGCCTTCTTGCCACGGAGGTTGCGCAGGTAGTAGAGCTTGGCGCGGCGCACGTCGCCGCGCGTCACGACCTCGATCTTCTCGATGACCGGGGAGTGGACGGGGAACGTACGCTCCACACCCACCTGGAAGCTGATCTTGCGGACCGTGAAGGTCTCGCGGACGCTGTCGCCCTGGCGGCCCAGGACGATGCCCTGGAAGACCTGCACACGGGAGCGGTTGCCCTCGGTGATGTTCACGTGCACCTTGACGGTGTCACCGGGGCCGAAGACGGGGATGTCGGAGCGGAGCGAAGCCGCATCGACGGAGTCGAGGATCTGCATTCTGGATCTCTTCCTGCAACCGCCACAGGTCGGCTGCGAAAATGGGTGTTCAACGAAGGTGGAGTGGTGCCCGCGCCGCTCGAGAGCGGCTGACTCCCCTGAGGCAGAGATCTGTCAGGGCACAAACGCCTATTCTGCCATGCCGCGGCGCCGCGGCCAAACCTCAGGCCTCGGAGCGTCGGGTCTCGGTCACCACGATGATCTCGTGGGGATCGGGGTTCGCCGTGCGCGAGCTCTCCCGGTCGACCGGCGGGATGTACGGACTGCCGTCGTGCGCCCGCAGGATGATGGCCGGCGTCCGTGCTTCGCGCCAGAGCTGCCATCCCTGCAGCCAGATCATCCCGACGCCCACCAGCACCGTGAGGATCATGACCGGCGCCCACCACCGCTCGTCGTAGAACCCGAGGGAGATCGTGAGGGCGTGCCAGAGGCCGTAGCCCGCCACATCCCACCACGACACCGCGCGCTCGGCGCGGACGCTCGGACGCGACCGGGTCAGCATCGTCAGCACCAGCTGACCGACGAGCACCGAGGGCACCGCGATGAACAGCACCCAGAGGAACGCCCATCCCCCGGCGTTGAACACGCCCCATCCGACGAACAGCCAGAGCGGGAGGAGGAAGGCCGCAGGCAGAAGCCAGCGGAAGATCGCACGCCGGAGCCACATGCCTGAGATCGTACGCGCCCCGACCGGCGCGCACCTCGTCGTACGCCAGACTCGCGGCGGACGCCCAGCGGCATCGCGGCGGGTGATCGGGAGAGAATGGAGGAGAACAGAAGGAGCACCATGATCGAACTGCGCACCCCCGCCGAGATCGACCAGATGAGGCCGGCCGGCCGCTTCGTGGCCGAAGTCCTGGCGACGCTGCGCGCCGACACCCGAGTCGGCACGAACCTGCTCACGATCGACAAGCGCGCCCACGAGCTGATCCGCAAGGCCGGGGCCGAGTCCTGCTACATCGACTACCACCCCTCGTTCGGCGCGAGCCCCTTCGGCAAGGTCATCTGCACGTCGGTCAACGACGCCGTCCTGCACGGGCTCCCCCACGACTACACGCTGCGCGACGGCGACCTCGTCACGCTGGACTTCGCCGCCTCGGTCGATGGATGGGTGGCCGACTCCGCCGTGTCGTTCGTCGTGGGTACGCCGCGCGACGAGGATCTCCGCCTCATCGACACCACCGAACGCGCCCTCGCCGCGGCGATCGACGCGGCGACCGTCGGCCACCGCGTCGGCGACATCTCCGCGGCGGTCGCCGCGGTCGCGCACGGAGAGGGGTACTCCGTCAACACCGACTTCGGCGGTCACGGCGTCGGGCGCGTCATGCACGGCGACCCGCACGTGCCCAACGACGGCAAGCCCGGGCGCGGCTTCCCGCTGCGTGCGGGCCTCGTCGTCGCGCTGGAGCCGTGGTTCCTCGCGACCACCGACGAGCTCGTCACCGATCCCGACGGATGGACGCTGCGCAGTGTCGACGGGTCGCGCGGATCGCACAGCGAGCACACGATCGCCGTCACGGCGGACGGTCCGCTCGTCCTGACCGACCGCTCGTTCCTCGGCGTCGACTGACACCGGCGACTCCGCCGGTCGGATCCCTCAGTCGCTGAGCAGATCCGGTCGGCGGGTGCGGGTGCGCTCGATCTGCTGCTCGTGACGCCATTCGGCGACGCGACCGTGGTGGCCGCTCAAGAGCACCTCCGGCACATCGAGCCCCCGCCAGGACGCGGGCTTCGTGTACGACGGGTACTCGAGCAGGCCGTCCTCGTGCGACTCCTCGACCAGGCTCTCCGGGTTCCCGACGACACCGGGCACGAGGCGCCCGACGGCTTCGATCATGGCCATCGCGGCGACCTCGCCGCCGTTGAGGACGTAGTCGCCCAGACTCACCAGTCGCACCTCTCCGAGCGAGGCGGCGTAGGCGAAGACGCGTTCGTCGATGCCCTCGTACCGACCGCATCCGAAGACGAGGTGATCGTGGTCGGCCCATTCCCGCGCGCGGGCCTGGGTGAACAGCTCGCCGGCCGGCGACGGGAAGACGAAGGTCGGGCGGGAGGGCGAGTCCGCGGCGATCGCGTCCAGCGCGGCGCCCCAGGGCTCCGGCTTCATGACCATGCCCGCGCCGCCGCCGTAGGGCGTGTCGTCCACCGTGCGGTGACGGTCGGTGGCCTGGTCGCGCAGATCGTGGACGCGGACGTCCAGAAGGCCGCGACCCCGCGCCTTGCCGAGGAGCGAGACCTCGAGGACGTCGAAGAACGCCGGGAAGATCGTGACGACGTCGATACGCACGTCAGTGCTCGTCGGGGGTGTCGTCCGGCTCCGGAGCGGCGTCCGACGACTCGTCGTCGTCGGCGGGCAGGTCTTCGAAGAGACCCGCCGGCGGGGTGACGACGACGCGGCCGGCGGCCACATCCACCTGCGGGACGATGGCCTTCACGAAGGGAACGAGGACCTCGCGCTCGCCCAGACCGACGATGAGGAGGTCCTGCGCCGGGAAGTGGTCGACGCGGACGACGCGACCGATCACGTCGCCGTCGCGGACGACGTCCAGGCCCACGAGCTGGTGATCGAACCACGCGTCGTCTTCTTCGACGACGGCGGACGGGTCCTGGTCGATCCAGAGGATGGCCCGCACGAGGGTCTCGGCGGCGGAGCGGTCATCGACGCCGTCGAGGAACACGACGGGATGCGAGTTCATCCATCGAAACTCGCGAACGGTGACCGACTTGCCGAACCACGGCGAGGAGTCGGGGACCTGGAGAGTGAAGGACGCACCGGGGACGAATCGTCCGTTCGGGTCGTCGGTGTAGAGCTCGAGCTTGAGCGCGCCCTTGAGGCCGTGCGCCTTGACCAGACGCCCCACGCGCAGCTGCGTCTTGGTGGGATGCGGCGGCCGTGCGGCGGAGCTGTCGGCGGCAGAGGATGCGTCGGACATCAGTCGTCGGCGACGTCGACGCGCACGCGCGCGCCGTCGGCCAGAGCGCTGACGACGGTGCGCAGGGATTTGGCGGTGCGACCGCCGCGCCCGATCACGCGACCCCGGTCATCGGGGTGGACGTGAACCTCCAGCACATCGCCGCGGGGCGATGTGGACGAGAGGATACGCACGTCATCCGGGTGATCGACGATCCCCTTGACGACGTGCTCGAGCGCGGCAGCCAGCACGATGATTACGCCTCGGTGTTCTCGGCAGCGTCGGCGTCGGCAGCCTCGGCGGCGGGCGCCTCGGCCTTCTTCTCGGCCTTGGGCTTGATGACCGACTTCTTGGCGGAGTCGACCTCGAACGCGGGCTTGGGCTCGCGGACCTTGACGGTGCTCACGGCGTTGGCGTCGCCCTTGAAGCGACCCCAGTCACCGGTGAGCTTGAGGATGGCGAGAACCTGCTCGGTCGGCTGTGCGCCGACGCCGAGCCAGTACTGCGCACGCTCGGAGTCGACCTCGATGAACGAGGGCTCCTCGGTGGGGTGGTACTTGCCGATCTCCTCGATGACACGACCATCGCGCTTGGTGCGCGAGTCGGCCACGACGATGCGGTAGTACGGCGCACGGATCTTTCCGAGGCGCTTGAGACGGATCTTGACAGACACGGTTCTCCTGGATTTATGAAGCGAACGAACTGATCGCCTGGAGCGTGGGGTGCACACCCGGCGGAAGCTCTGAGGGTCGGGCGCCTCCGGTTAGAGGGTCGGAAGGCGGTCCAACCGTCTATTTTGCCAGATGAAGCGCCCGGTGGCGAACCGATCGGCACCGCGTGTCAGACTGAGCGCGTGACCGTGCCCTTCGTTCCCTCGCGCCGCTCGACTGTCGGGGTGGAGTGGGAGGTGATGCTGGCGGACGGCGAGACCGGCGATCTGGTGCCGCGCGCCCCCGAGATCCTCGCGGATATCGAGCCCGCCGTCCTGGGCGAGCGGTTCTCGGTGACCGGCGAGCTGTTGACCAACACAGTCGAGGTCACGAGCGGGATCGGCACGACCGTCGAGGCGGCCATCGACGACATCGCCGATGCGATCGCCGCCGTCCGTGCCGCCTCCGACCCCCGCGGGATCGAACTCCTGTGCGCGGGAAGCCACCCGTTCGCGCAGTGGTACGACCAGGAGGTCACCGACAAGACGCGGTACCACGCCCTCATCGAGCGCACCCAGTGGTGGGGACGCAACATGATGATCTGGGGCATCCATGTCCACATCGGCGTCGACGACGTCACCAAGGTGCTGCCGATCATCGGGGCGCTCTCGACCTACCTTCCCCACCTGCAGGCACTGTCGGCGTCGAGCCCCTTCTGGGCCGGCGAACGCACCGGGTACGCGTCCAACCGCGCGCTCGTCTTCCAGCAGCTGCCGACCGCGGGTCTGCCGTGGGATCTGCGCGACTGGGCGCAGTACGAGTCCTATCTCGACGACATGGTGCGTACCGGCGTCATGGAGGACGCGACCGAGGTGCGCTGGGACATCCGCCCGGCGCCGCGGTGGGGCACGATCGAGATCCGGGCCTGCGACGGGATGTCGACGCTCCCCGAGCTCGCCGCCGTCGCCGCTCTCGTCCAGTGCCTCGTGGAGGACTTCTCGCAGCGCCTGGACCGCGGTGAGGAGCTGCCGCGCCTGCAGCCGTGGTTCGTGCGCGAGAACAAATGGCGCGCCGCGCGCTACGGGCTCGACGCCCGAGTGATCGTCGACGCGGACGGTCGGCAGGAGCCGGTCGTCGACCATGTGCGCGAGACGCTCGAACGCCTGACCGAGGTGGCCGAGGTGCTCAAATGCGCGCCGGAGCTGGCCGGCATCCGCACGACCCTCGACCAGGGCGCGAGCTATGCGCGGCAGCTGGCGGTCGCCGACGCATCGGGCGGCGACCTGCGGGCCGTCGTCCACCACCTCATCCGCGAGTTCCGCGCCGGGCCCGAGCGCCGCGCGCCGCTGGCGGTCTAGCGGCTCAGCCCTTGCCGAGCATCTTCTGGAGCTCGGCGAGGTCGGCCGCCGTGGGAGCCTTCGACGCGCCGCCGAGCCCGAAGCCCGACCCGGTGGGTGCCGCGGCCTCGACCGCACCCGAGTTCTCCGCCGCCCGCTTGGCGGGGTTGCCCGAGCGGGACCCCTTGGCCTTCTGCTGCTTGCCGCGCTTGCTGGAGGCGCCGGGCTTGCCCATGGCGCCCATACCGGGCACCGTGGGGACGCCGCCGCGCGCGACCGTCTTCATCATCTTGGCGGCCTGATCGAAGCGCTGGACGAGCTGGTTGACGTCGGTGACCGTCATGCCGGATCCCCGTGCGATGCGCAGGCGACGTGCGCCGTTGAGCACCTTCGGGTTCCGACGCTCGCCGGGCGTCATCGAGCGGATGATGGCCTCGGTGCGGTCGATCTCGCGCTCGTCGAAGTTGTCGAGCTGCTGCTTCATCTGCCCCATGCCCGGCAGCATGCCGAGCATCTTCTTCATCGAGCCCATCTTCTTCATCTGCTGAAGCTGGTCGAGGAAGTCCTCGAGCGTGAACTGCTCGGTGGCGAGCTTCTCGGCGACCTTCATCGCCTCGGCCTCGTCGAAGGCCTCCTGCGCCTGCTCGATCAGGGTGAGGATGTCACCGAGGTCGAGGATGCGGCTGGCCATGCGGTCGGGATGGAACGGCTCGAGCTCGTCGAGGCCCTCACCGGTGGAGGCGTAGATGATGGGGCGCCCGGTGACGGAGGCGACCGACAGGGCCGCACCACCGCGGGCATCACCGTCGAGCTTGGACAGGACGACGCCGGTGAAGTCGACGCCCTCCTGGAAGGCGGTCGCCGTGTTGACCGCGTCCTGACCGATCATCGCGTCGATGACGAACAGGACCTCGTCGGGGTTCGTGGCGGCGCGGATGTCGGCGGCCTGCTTCATCAGCTCGGCGTCGACGCCGAGGCGTCCCGCCGTGTCGATGATGACGGTGTCGTGCTGCTGACGACGTGCGTACTCGACCCCGTCGCGCGCGACCTTCACGGGGTCGCCGACGCCGTTGCCGGGCTCGGGGGCGTAGATCGCCGCACCGGCGCGCTCAGCGACGACCTGGAGCTGGTTGACGGCGTTCGGACGCTGCAGGTCGGCGGCGATGAGGAGCGGCGTGTGCCCGTCCTTCTCCAACAGACGCGCGAGCTTGCCCGCGAACGTCGTCTTTCCGGATCCCTGGAGCCCCGCGAGCATGATGACGGTCGGCGGGTTCTTGGCGAACTGCAGCCGGCGCTGCTCGCCGCCGAGGATGCCCACGAGCTCCTCGTTGACGATCTGCACGACCTGCTGGGCCGGGTTGAGCGCGCGGCTGACCTCGTCGCCCAGCGCGCGTTCGCGCACCTTGGCGGTGAAGTCCTTGACGACGACCAGGGCGACGTCGGCATCCAGCAGCGCACGCCGGATCTCGCGCACCGTGCCGTCGACGTCGGCAGGGCTGAGCTTCCCCTTGGTCCGCAGATTGCGGAAGGTCTCTGTGAGCCGGTCGGAGAGGGTGCCGAAAGTCGCCATGATGGGTCGAGTTTACGCGAGCGGCGACCCCTGCGAGAGCGCTGCCGTCCGGCGGCCTCAGGCGTGGGCGACCAGCAGGGGGCGCAGCACCGCCAGAGCCTCGGCCAGAACGGCGGGCAGACGCGTGCGCCCGGCACCGTCACGGGCCCATCGCTCGACCGCGGCGAGCACCGCCGCGCCGTGCGCGGCACCCACCACATCCGCGGCCAGGGCGCCCATGCCGTCCGCCCGGAGGCGCGTCGACACCGCGCGGCCGATCCGTGCACGACGCAACGCCGACTCGCGGTCGAGCTCGTCGCCCAGGAGCATCTGGTCGGCGTTCACGAAGGCGAGGGCCAGACTGTCCGGCTCGAAGCCGTCGGCGAAGGTCGCGAGGGCGTCGACCCTGGCCCCTGCGGCCTCGAAGGCGTCGATGCGCTCGTCGAATCCGCTCCAGAAGACGTCCGACTTCGACGCGAAGTAGTTGAAGAAGCTCGATCTGGCGACACCCGCGCGGCGGGTGATGTCGGTGATCGAGGTGCCTTCGTACCCCTGCTCGAGGAAAAGCTCGCAGGCCGCCTCCGAGATGGTCTCGCGGGAGGACGCCCTGGGCCGACCCGCTCGTATGCTCACGACCTCAGCGTACGGGAGCACCTGGACCCGGTATTGTTGTACTCAGCGCAACAATGCCGACGCGGGGAGATCAGATGGATGTGGAGACGCTGGGACTCGCTCCCGCGCTCGTGCCGTACGCCGAGGGCTGGGCGATCCAACGGCGGGTGCACGACGACGTGGTCGCCGACCGGCGTGCCGACACGCTGCTGCTGCTCGAGCACGAGGCGGTCTACACCGCCGGGACCCGTACCCGACCCGCCGATCTGCCCTCCGACGGCTCACCCGTGATCCCCGTCGACCGGGGCGGCAGGATCACCTGGCACGGCCCCGGACAGCTCGTCGGCTACCCCGTGCTCCGGCTGCCGGAGCCCGTCGACGTCGTGCAGTACGTGCGCGGCCTCGAGCTCGCCCTCATCGCGGCGCTCGGCCGTCACGGCGTCGCCGGCCGGCAGGTCGCCGGACGCAGCGGCGTCTGGGTCGCAGGACCCCGCGGCGAGGACAAGGTGGCCGCCATCGGCGTCCGGGTGGAGAAGGGGGTGACCATGCACGGGTTCGCGATCAACTGCGACAACACGCTCGACGGCTTCGCGGCGATCGTCCCGTGCGGCATCGCTGATGCCGGCGTCACGACGATCTCGCGCGTGCTGGGACGCGGGGTGTCGCCGGCCGACATCCACGACACGGTCGTGTCCGAGGTGTCCCGCCGCTTCGACCGGACGGCGGTCGCCGCATGAGCGGGTGCGCGTCGGGCGCACCGGCGTCCTCCGCTCGTCCCCCGCAGGGCAGGAAACTGCTGCGGCTGGAGGTGCGCAACGCGCAGACGCCGATCGAGCAGAAGCCCGAGTGGATCAAGACCCGCGCCCGCACCGGACCCGAGTACGGGCGACTGCGGTCGCTCGTGACGACGGAGGGGCTGCACACGGTCTGCCAGGAGGCGGGTTGCCCGAACATCTACGAGTGCTGGGAGGACCGGGAGGCGACGTTCCTGATCGGCGGCTCGCAGTGCACGCGGCGCTGCGACTTCTGCCAGATCGACACCGGCAAGCCGGCCGCCTACGACACCGACGAGCCGCGCCGCGTGGCCCGCAGCGTGCAGCAGATGGGGCTGCGCTACGCCACCGTCACCGGCGTCGCGCGCGACGATCTCGAGGACGGCGGCGCGTGGCTGCACGCCGAGACGGTGCGCCGCATCCACCACGACAATCCCGGGACCGGTGTCGAGCTGCTCGCGACCGACTTCAACGGGGATGCGGCGCTGCTGGGCGAGATCTTCGATGCCCGCCCCGAGGTCTTCGCACACAACGTCGAGACCGTGCCCCGCCTGTTCACACGGATCCGTCCCGCCTTCCGCTACGAGCGCTCGCTCGACGTGCTCTCGCAGGCGCGTGCGGCCGGACTCATCACGAAGTCGAACCTCATCCTCGGCATGGGAGAAGAACCCGACGAGGTCGTCTCGGCCCTTCACGACCTCCGGGAGGCCGGCACCGACATCATCACCATCACGCAGTACCTGCGGCCGTCGCCGCGGCACCTCCCGGTCGCGCGGTGGGTGCCGCCCGCCGAGTTCGTCGCCTTCCGTGAGGAGGCGGAGCGCATCGGGTTCCTCGGTGTGCTGGCGGGTCCGCTGGTGCGCTCGTCGTACCGCGCGGGACGGCTATGGGCCCAGTCGATGCACGCGCGCGGTCAGGAGATCCCGGAGGACCTCGCGCACCTCGCGACGGAGATCACCGCGGCCGGCTCCGGGTTCGCCCAGGCGGTCTGAACCGGAACGCCGTCAGTCGGCGCTCGTGACCGACTGGACCTTGCCCTCCGAGTCGAGGTTCACCAGCAGGACGTCGTCGGTGGAGTCCGCGTCGAGGGCGTACTCCATCACGGCGAACGGGTCGCTGCCGCCGTGCTCGTCGGCGAGGATCGTCATGCTCGTGAACTGGAGCGAGCGGATCACGTCGACGTGCACGTCGCCGGAGAGGTCCACGAGGAACTCCTCGATCCCCTCCCCCAGCGTCGCCTGCTGCTGAAGGATGTACTCGGTCACTTCGCTCGTGCGCGAGTCGAGCTCGGACACCATGGCGTTGCGCGCAACGAGGTCGAGCTGCTCGAGCGAGGAGACCAGGGACGCCGCCACATCCAGGGCGGCTTCCGACACGTCGTCCTGGTCGGGCGCGGTCAGATCGACCGTCACGGTCTGGTCGCCGAACTCGACGTTCTCCGACCAGAAGATCGAACCGTCGGGGCCGGACTCGAGGAGTCCGAAGAAGTCGTGCTCGATCGCCATGTCCCCATGAAACCAGCACGCGCGCTCGGACGGTAGTCCGGCGCGCCGGGTCAGGAGACGAGTGCCTCGACGAACACGTGCGGGGTGAAACCGGTGAGGTCGCCGATGCCCTCGCCCTGGCCGAGCAGCTTCACCGGGATCCCGGTGCGCTCCTGCACGGCCAGCACGAAGCCACCCTTCGCGGATCCGTCGAGCTTGGTCAGCACCAGGCCCGTCACGCCCGCGTGCTCGAGGAACGCCTGCGCCTGCAGGACCCCGTTCTGGCCGGTCGTCGCGTCGAGGACGAGCAGGACCTCGCTGATGGGCGCCTGCTTCTCGATCACCCGCTTGATCTTGCCCAGTTCATCCATCAGCCCGCCCTTGGTGTGCAGGCGGCCGGCGGTGTCGACCAGGACGATCTCGGTTCCGGTGCGCTGGGCGAACTCCACCGTCTGGTAGGCCACCGACGCGGGATCCTGGCCCTCGTGCTGCGGACGCACGATCTGCGCCCCGCCGCGCTCCGCCCAGGTGGCCAGCTGGTCGACGGCCGCCGCGCGGAACGTGTCGGCGGCCCCCACGACGACGGTGCGCTCGTAGCGGCGCAGGAAGTTGGCGAACTTGCCGATCGTCGTGGTCTTGCCGACGCCGTTGACCCCGACCACCAGCACGACCGCCGGGCGCTCCGACAGGCGAAGGGTCGTGTCGAAGCGCGCGAAGTGCTCCTCCAGGGTCTCCCGCAGCATCCGCTGCAGGTCCTTGGGGTCGGTCGTGCGGAACCGATCGACCTTCTCGCGCAGCTCGTCGATCAGGCGCTCGGTGATGTCCGGGCCGAAGTCCGCGGTCAGCAGCGCCGTCTCGAGGTCTTCCCACGTCGCCTCGTCGATGACGGGCTTGACGAACATTCCGCGCAGGGCCCGGCCCAGCGACCACGATCTCTCGGCCATGACTCCAGCCTAGAGGTCGCCGCTCACGCGCTCTCGCGCTCCCGCACCCGCTGGCCGATGACCGCGGAGACGCCGTCCTGGCGCATGGAGACGCCGTACAGCGCATCGGCGATCTCCATCGTGCGCTTCTGATGGGTGATCACGATGAGCTGGCTGGACTCGCGCAGCTGCTCGAACACGCTCAACAGGCGCCCGAGGTTCGCGTCGTCGAGCGCCGCTTCGACCTCGTCGAGGATGTAGAAGGGACTCGGGCGCGCTTTGAAGATCGCCACCAGCAGCGCGACCGCCGCCAGCGACCGCTCGCCGCCGGAGAGGAGCGACAACCGCTCGACCTTCTTGCCGACCGGGCGCACGGCGACGTCGATGCCCGTTGTCAGCGGCGAATCCGGATCCGTCAGCGCGATGCTCCCCGTCCCTCCCGGGAACAGGATGGGGAAGACCTCGGTGAAGGCGACGCGCGTGTCTTCGAACGCCTCCAGGAAGATCGACTCCATCCGCTCGTCGAGCTCCTGGATGATGGTGAGGAGGTCGGCCCGCGTCTGGGTCAGATCTCCCAGCTGCTCGGTCAGGAAGGCGTGCCGCTGCTCCAGGGCCGAGAACTCCTCGAGCGCCAGCGGGTTCACCCGGCCGAGCTGCGCGAGGGTGCGCTCCGCCTCCTGCAGCCGGCGCTTCTGCTGCGCGCGGTCGTAGGGCACGGTTGTGGGCTCGGCGTCGCCGTCCGAGGTCGATTCGACGGGTACGGCCTGATCGGGGCCATATTCCGAAATGAGAATGTCCTCCTCGAGCCCGAGCTCGCTCTGCACGCGCTCGCGGAGCGCGCCGGCGTGGAGGCGCTTCTCGTGGATGCGCAGCTCCAGCCCGTGGACGCTCTCGGTGAGGCCGTTCAACCGCTCGCGCAGCTGACTCTCCTCGCGCCGGACGTCGGCGAGCTCGGCCGTCACCGCGGTGCGCGCGGATTCCGCGGTCGCGAGTTCGAGTCGCGCCTGGCTCACCGACCGGTCGACGGAGTCGAGCAGCGCGGGCAGCTGCTCCGCCACGGATGCCGCGATCTCGCGCTGGCGTCGTCGGATGACGGCACGCCGCGCCGACTCCTCGGCGGCGGCCCGTTCGCGCTCGCGCTGACGTTCGAGTCCGACGATGCGCGCGTCGGACGCGCGGATCCGCTCGCGCAGCGTCTCGACATCCAGTCGCGCCCGCATCTCGGTGTCCCGCGCGGCGTCCAGCGCCGCGAGCAGGCCGTCGCGCGAGGAGACGTCGAGGATGGGGCGCGGAGCCTCCCGGGCGTTCGTCAGACGGTCCTCGGCCACGCGCGCGGAGTCCTCCGCCTCGGCGACGGCCGCCTGGGCCTGGCGGAGCGTGGCGGTGAGACGCTCGCACTCGGCGACCGCCGCCTCGTGGCGCACGGTGGCCCGGTTGACCTTCTCGGTGTGGGCGGCGAGGGCGGCGTCGTGCGACCGGAGCGCGGCGAGCGACGCGGTGGTCCGCGCGCGGGCCTCGTGCAGCGCCGCCGTGCCGTCGGTGAGCGCTTCGCGCAGCGAGTCGGCGACGACGGTGAGCTCCCCCATCCGCTCGGCGGCCGCGTCGCGTTCGGCGGCGAGCTCGAGGCGCGACCGCCCCTGTCCGCTGCCGGCGCGGATGGAGAAGCGGGTGATGATCTCGCCGCCGCGGGTCACGACGGTCACGTCCTCGACCTCGTCGACCACGGCGCGGGCGGCGTCGACGTCGTCGACGATCACGACCCGCGCGAGCAAGGCCATGACGCCGTCGGGCGCCGTCACGACGGATGCGGCCGCCGTCACGCCCGAGCGTGTGGGCACCGACGCGAGGGGCACCGAGACATCGCCGATCACGATGTCGACGACGCCGAACTCGCCGCTGCGCGCCGTCTCGGCCGCGCGTTCCGCGTCGACGCGGGAGTCGACCAGCACGCCCTCGGCGACCGCTCCCAGGGCAGCGGCGACAGCGGCCTCGAAACCGGCCGTGACCTGCACCGCGTCACCCACGAGACCGCGCACCCCCGCGCCTCCGGCGGCGATGAGCTCGGAGGCGCCGGTGCGCACGTCGAGCGCGCGTCCGAGCGTGGTCACCTCGGCCGTCAAGGCGTCGACCTCGCGCTCGGTGGCGTGGAGTCGTTCGCGGATGCCGGCGACGGAGCTCTCCGCGTCGGCCGCACGCCGTTGCGCCTGCTCGTACGCGGCGGCGTGCTCGGCGGACGAGGTCTCGGGCACCATGTCCGGATCGACGCCGGCGAGTTCCTCCTCGGCCTCCGCGCGGCGCGCCAGCGCGGCGTCGAGGGCCTTCTGCTGCCGTTCGACCGCGGCGCGAACGGCGGCCAGCGCGGACGCGGCCGCCTCGGCCGTGCCGCGCAACGCGGTGAGCTTCATGTCGTGCTCGGAGACGAGTGCGCTCTGCGCCGAGATGTCGACGTCGAGGGCATCGAGTTCGGCTCGGGCCTTCGTGACCTCCCGCGCCGCGGCCGCCGCGGCGTCCTCGGCCTCGCCGACGCCCGTCGCGACGAGATCGAGTTCGGCGCGCGCATCGTCGATCGTCGACTGCGACACGGTGGCGGCGGGGATCAGCGCATCGTCATCGGCCGAGAGGAGCGTCAGTCGCTGCCCGGCGAGGCTGTAGAAGCCGCGGAGTCGCTCCTGCACCCGCTCCAGTCCGAACGTCACCGCGCGCGCGGCGTCGACGGCCGCCGAGCGCTCCTGGGTCTCGAGTGCCGCGACCCGCGCCCGCACCTGGTCGACGCGGTCCTGGACGAGCGTGCGCTCGGCGCGGCGGTCCTGCTCGTTGCGCGCGAAGTCCTCGAGCTCGGATCGGAGGGCGGCGAGCTCGTCGGCGAGAAGCCGTGCCCGTGCATCGCGGACGACGGCGGCGATGGTGGCGGCCTGCCGGGCGATGTCGGCCTGACGCCCCAGCGGCTTCAGCTGTCGGCGGAGCTCGCCCGCCAGGTCGCTCAGGCGGGTGAGGTTGGCCTCCATCGCCTCGAGCTTTCGGAGCGTCTTCTCCTTGCGGCGACGGTGCTTGAGGATTCCGGCGGCCTCCTCGATGAACCCGCGGCGGTCCTCCGGGCTCGCCTGCAGCACCGTGTCGAGCCGGCCCTGGCCCACGATCACGTGCATCTCGCGACCGAGGCCCGAGTCGCTCAGGAGCTCCTGCAGGTCGAGCAGACGGCAGGACTGGCCGTTGATCGCGTACTCGCTCGAGCCGTTGCGGAAGAGCGTCCGACTGATCGTGACCTCGGCGTACTCGATCGGAAGCGCCCCGTCGCTGTTGTCGATCGTCAGCTGCACCTCCGCCCGCCCGAGCGGTCCGCGCGTGGAGGTGCCCGCGAAGATGACGTCCTCCATCTTCCCGCCGCGGAGCGTCTTCGCGCCCTGCTCCCCCATCACCCACGCGAGGGCGTCGACGACGTTCGACTTGCCGGAGCCGTTGGGCCCGACGATCGCGGTCACGCCGGGTTCGAGAGCGAAGGTCGTCGCCTGCGCGAACGACTTGAAACCCTTGAGCGTCACGCTCTTCAGGTGCATGCGGTTCCTCCGGTCGACGAGCTCTCCTCACGGTACCGGAGCACCCCCGTGCGAGCCGGCAGCGACGCCGCGGCACGCCCGCGACACGCCCGGGATGTTGACAGCGTCTTCTCAGGTGCGCTAGCGTCCTGACCGCTGAACAACGTCCGACGTCGAGAAAGGAGATCGCCATGACTGTTCGACAGACCATGACCGACGCGCCCATCGTGCGCGCGTCCACCGCGATCGCCTCCGTCGGTGTGTTCCAGAACGGCCGCGTCCACACCGCACGCTGACGGTCTCCGGCCAGGACTCCGCCCGCTCTCGGGCCGGTGACGCCTGACGGCCTGCCGCCGTCCGTCGCGCCGCTTCCTCGCCGGAGCCTCCCGCCGCCCCGCCGCGCGCATCTGCGCGACGCCCGGCATCCGTGCCCATGGGCACCGCTCCCCCTTCATTACTTCTTCTCCACCCCTTAAGGAACATCGTGAATACGCTCTCCGCACCCCGCTCCACGGTGCACATCTCGTCGCCCCCCGCGACCGGTGCCCGGCGTCGGCCCTCGCTCGTCGACCGGCTCGCCATGCACGTCGGCCTTCGCCTCCTGCTCTGGGGCCGCCATCGCGCACGTCTCCGCTCGCTGCGGGACGCCGCATCCCGGCGCCTGCTCGCCGAGCAGGTCCGGCAGGACTACGACCGGACGCACGCGCACAGCGCGGGCACCCTCACCATCCGATGACCGCGCGGCGCCGCCCGCGCACGACACCGCACCCCGGAGGTGCCTCATGACCACGACCCACGACGTCGAGTTCCGCCCGGTCCTCGTCCCGTCGGACGCCCACGGCGCGGATGCGGCGGACTTCCGGCGGATGACGGCGATCCGAAACGACGTGTACCGGGAGATCTCCGGGTTCGACGACCAGCGGATCTCGCCCGAGGAGCTGCTCCCCGTCTACCGCCCCGACGAGCACCAGCGCAGATACCTGTGGCTGGTGCTCGTCGGCGGCGAGGTGGCCGGGCGCATCGGCCTCGACATTCCGCTCGAGGAGGGCTCGCGGACCGCGTACGGGCTCATCGAGCTCAGCCGCTCGGTCTGGGGGCGCGGCGTCGGCACGCAGGCCCACGCGCTCTTCGAGACCGGTGCGCGCGCGGCGGGGCGCTCCATCCTGCAGACCTGGGTGGAGCACCCCGCCGCCGCGGGCGAGCAGCTCACGCCGCCGACGGGCTTCGGGCACCTGCCGCGGGACCATGCCGCGCGGTTCCTGCTGCGTCACGGGTACACGCTCGAACAGGTCGTGCGCGTCAGCGCCTATGACATGGGCGCCCCCGTCGCCGACCTCCGCGCGCACCTGGCCGAGGCCGAACGCGCCGCCGCCGGATACCGGGTCCTGCAGTGGACGCTCCCCACCCCCGAGGCCGCCGTCGCGGGATACGCCTGGATGAAGTCGCGGATGTCGACCGATGCGCCCTCGGCCGGACTCGTCAGCGACGAGGAGGTCTGGGATGACGATCGCCTGCGCGCCCACGACGCGCGCTACATCGACGGCGGCCGGACGATGCTGGTCACGGCGGCGGAGCACATCGCCACCGGCGAGCTGTGCGCCTTCAACGAGCTGGTCATCGGGACCGACGGGAGCGCGGCGTCCTCGCAGGAGGACACCCTCGTCCTCGCGTCCCACCGCGGACACCGCCTGGGCATGCTGGTCAAGGCCGCCGGGCTCCTCGCCTGGCGCGACGTGGCCCCTCGCTCACCGCGCGTCACGACCTACAACGCCGAGGAGAACCGTCCGATGCTCGACATCAACGAGGCGCTCGGATTCGTGCCCCGTTCATACGAAGGAGCATGGAAGAAGGTGCTGATCTAACCGCGGGCGCCACGGATCAGAAGTCTTCGGGGAGCCGGCGACTCACCCCTCGTGCCACGAGATCGCCCGTCAGGCCGATCACGACGAACACGGCGACGCCTTGGAGCACACCCCAGGGGAAGAACTCCACGCCGCGCAGCACAGTCAGTCTGAGCGCCACGAGCACCGCGATCGAGAGGAGCAGCGCCGCGCCGCGGACCAGCTGCATCGGCGTGAACGTCCGCGAGCCGGAGAAGTTCTCGGCGTACTGGCCGGCCGGGCCGAACTCGTCCTCCGGTGGCAGGCCGCTGTCCGTGCTCGTCTCTCGCACGGTTCGAAGGACATCCAGCACCTGCTCCTCTGAGCTCTTCCGCGCACGGAGCGCGGCGGCGAGGTCGGCGTAGTAGGTCATCGTTCGTCGTCTCCCTGTGTCATGCCGCCCAGCGCGGCATCGATCTGGTCGCGGAAGACGCCCCACTGACGGCGGAGCACCCGCAATCGTTCGCGCCCCTCCGGTGTGATGGTCATCACCTTGCGGGCGGGGCCGCTGTCGGGGGCGTGCCACTCCGACTCGATGTATCCGTCTTCCTGCAGGCGGTTCAGATGGGGGTACACGGTCGCGCCCTTCACCTCGAAGCCCTGCGCGCGCAGCGACTCCATGAGTCCGTAGCCGTGCTGCGGCGCGTGGGACAGATGCGTCAGCAGCACCAACGGCAGCGCCGATCTGAACCAGTCGCCGATCGATCTATCCTGCGTCACAACTAGAACGTAGCACGTACTAGTTGCGTCAGTGAATAGTTGCGTCTCGCGGGTTGGATCAGGCGATGCGTTGGCAGTGCGCGCAGAAGTGGCTGGAGCGGTTCGTGAAGGCGACCCTCATGATGGGGCGGCCGCACCGGGGGCACGGCTGCCCCGTGCGACCGTAGGCGTTCAGCGAGTGCGCGAAGTAACCGGCCTGACCGTTGACGTTCACGTACTGCGCGTCGAAGCTGGTGCCGCCCTCGGCCAGCGCCTTGGCGAGCACGGCCCGCACCTCGGCCAGCAGCCGGCGGACCGCGCGCGTGCTCAGCGCGGCGGCGGGCGTCTCGGGATGGATGCGCGCAGCCCACAACGCCTCGTCGGCGTAGATGTTGCCGATCCCGCTCACGACGCCCTGATCGAGCAGAACGCGTTTGATCGCCGACCGCTTGCCCGCCAGGGCACGGATGAGCACGGAGTCGTCCACGGCGGGGTCGAGCAGGTCGCGCGCGATGTGCGCGACCTGCGCAGGCACGAGCGGCAGCGCCGTTCCGTACCCGCCGGCCGCGCCGTCGGGCGTCGGCACGAGTGGATCGATCGCGAGCGAGCCGAACGTCCGCTGATCGGCGAAGACGACGGCGAGGTCGCCGTGCGCGGGGTGGCGGATGTCGATACGGATCCGTTCGTGGCGCTCGGGGGCGGCGCCCGACGCTCTGAGCAGCATCTGCCCGCTCATGCCGAGGTGCGCCACGATGCTGCGGGCACCCGCATCCCCGTCCTCGCGCAGCGGGATCCAGAGGAACTTGCCGCGACGGGCGGGCTCGGCGAGCAGCCGTCCGAGCAGCGCGGCTTCGAAGTCGGGCCCGGTGCCGCGATGCCGCGTCAACGCGCGCTCATCACGCACATCGACGCCCACGATGTGCGCGCCCGTCACGGCGGGCGCGAGCCCCGCACGGACGACCTCGACCTCGGGCAGCTCGGGCACGTCAGTCCCGGCCGCTGAGACGACGCCAGGTCTGCAGCGCCGCCGCCATCTCCGCCTGCTTCTTGCTGGTCCCCGCGCCGACCGCGTGGATGGGGCCCACCGTCACCGTCGCGGAGAAGTGCCGCGCGTGATCCGGGCCGGTGGACTCGACCCGGTAGACGGGGGCGGGATGACCGAGCTGCGCCGCGATCTCCTGGAGCGCGGTCTTCGGGTCGACCGCCGCGTCGTAGCGCTCCGGATCGGCCAGCAACGGCTCGATCAGCCGCAGCACGAGCGCGGTGGCGGCGTCAGGACCCGCGGAGAGGTAGGTCGCACCGATGAGCGCCTCGGTGGTGTCGGCGAGGATCGAGTCCTTGTCGTCACCGCCGGTCAGCTGCTCACCCCGACCGAGCCGGATGTGGCGGCCGAGCCCCATGCCGCGCGCCACCTCGGCGAGGGCCAGCGTCGACACCACGCTGGCGCGCCGCTTGGCGAGCGAGCCCTCGTCGAGTTCGGGATGCGTCGTGTACAGACGCACCGTCACCGCCTGACCGAGCACCGAGTCACCCAGGAACTCCAGGCGTTCGTTGTGCGGGATCTGCCCGTGCTCGTACGCGTACGAGCGGTGCGTGAGCGCCAGAGAAAGAAGCTCGGGGTCGATATCGACCCCGAGCTTCTCGGAAAGTGCGGAGAGATCCGCAGATCGGAAGAGCGTCGGGGGGGGAAAGAGTG